>JAYWIE010000575.1:0-2088 GCA_043789155.1 Rubricoccaceae bacterium
ACGGAGGGCTCGTCGGACCTGAACGTCCGCGGCGGCCGCGCCGAGGAAGTCCAGTACTTCGTCGACGGTGTCCGCGTGTCGGGTCTGCTCGGCGTGAACCAGCAGGCGATCGAGCAGCAGGAGGTCCTCATCGGGACGATCCCGGCGCGCTACGGCGACGTCCAGTCGGGCGTGATCTCGATCACCACCAAGACTGGCGCAGACCGCTTCTTCGGCTCGGCCGAGGGCGTCACGAGCACCGGCCTGGACTCGTACGGCTACAACCTCGGCTCGCTGTCGCTCGGCGGCCCGGTCGTCCCTGGCCGCGTCGGCTTCTTCCTGTCGGGCGAGCTCAACCATAACGACGACAACAATCCCTACGGCACGGCGACCTACCGCCTCAAGGACGACATCTACGACGACCTCCAGCTCCGGCCGCAGGTCCTCCAGATTCGTGACACCGCCAACGGTGGAGCGCTCTCGTTTATCCCGTTTACGAACAGCCTCATCACAGGGCCGGGCATCACCCGGGACTCGCTCCAGTCAATCCTGCGCGGCAACGGCACGCTCTCGGCGACCCAGTCGCTCGTCGCGGCCAGCCCAACCAACCGGTCTGAAACGTTCACGTCTGACTCGTTTGAGCTCGTCCGTGGCAAGCGGGACCCGCTCGACGCCGTAACGCTCAACGGAAGCCTCAACTTCACGTTTGGCGACATCGGCCTTCGCCTCGGCGGCGGCTACGCGACTCAGGACCGCAGCGAGTACAGCTTCACGGGCTCGCTCTACAACCGCGACACGTACTACAACAGCGAGCGCGACAACTACCGGGTCTACGGTACCCTGCGGCAGCGACTGACGAACTCGGCGTTCTACCAGCTCCAGGGCGAATTCTCGGACTTCCAGTTCGTCCGCTACCCGAACGGCTTCTCGAGCAACATCGAGGACGTGCTGAGCTACGGTGACATCCAGGACTCGCGCAACGTGGTCGCCTCACGCTATTACCGTCTCACGGGCGCACGCCCGGGAACTCCGGGCGTCCCGGCTGTCCCGAATACGTACTCGCAGCAGTTCGGCGAAGACTCGGGCCCGCGTCCGTCGCAGCTCACCGGCGCGACCTTCAGCAACGCCGGGCGCACCAACCTCACCAACTTCCAGAAGTCCCACGACCAGCGCTACCGCTTCTCGGGCAGCGCCACGGCCCAGATCGGGGTGAACCAGATCGAGTTCGGCGG
Organism: Rubricoccaceae bacterium; assembly: GCA_043789155.1. Taxonomy (GTDB): domain Bacteria; phylum Bacteroidota; class Rhodothermia; order Rhodothermales; family Rubricoccaceae; genus DASVSE01. Next base: position 1,212 of record JAYWIE010000575.1, read on the forward strand.
CGAGTACCAGCAGGACACGCGCCGGTTCTTCAGCATCAACGCGTTCAACCTAGCCAGCTTGGTCAACGACACCGCCACGGATCCGACGAGCACTCCAGGCACGATCACGGCGTACGACCAGCTGGACTTCGAGACGCTCCGCAGCCTCACTACGCGGTACGGGTACGACTACCTCGGCCTCAACGAGGTCGACGACCAGGACATCGAGGCGTACTTCACGTCCGATGCTCTAGGTAACCGCGCCAACGCGAACCTCGCGCCCTACAGCCCGGTCTACTACGCCGGCTATATCCAGGACAAGATCGAGTTCCAGGACCTCGTTGTGCAGCTCGGTCTGCGCGTCGATGCCTTCGACAACAACACGGACGTCCTGCTCGACCTCTACGCACCGACGCCGATCCTCCGCGCCGGCACCCTTACCACAGTCCCGGCCGGCATTGAGAACGACTACGCGGTCTACTTCAACGGGAGCAACAGCGTGGTCGGATTCCGTGATCTCGACGGCAACTTCTATGACGCACAGGGCACGCGTACGTCGAGCACGGCCATCATCCGTGACGCGCGTGGCCAAGTCACGTCGGACGCGGCTGCCTCGGTTTCATCTGCGTTCCGCTCCTACGAGACGCAGGTGACTGTGATGCCGCGCGTCGGCGTCAGCTTCCCCGTCACTGACCGTGCGCTGTTCTTCGCCAGCTACAACGTGACGAGTCAGCGCCCGACTGAGAACGCGTTCGCGCCGCTCTCATCGTACGAGGAGCTTAACGGACAGGCCCGCATCAACAACCCAAACCTGAAGCCGGAGCGGACGACACAGTATGAGATCGGCTTCCGCCAGCGTCTCGGCGACCGTACCGCAGTGTCGCTCTCGGGCTTCTAT
>JAYWIE010000576.1:0-2083 GCA_043789155.1 Rubricoccaceae bacterium
GACGCGCTCGACGCGCTCGACGCGCTCGACGAGGCCGTCAAGGCCGAGGTCAACGCCTCCGTCGCCTTCGCCGACGCGAGCCCCGAGCCGCCGCTCGCCTCGATGTACGAGGACGTCTACGCGACCAACGACGTGCCGTACACCGTTTAGGTGACAGGTGAGCAAGTGGCAGGTGTCACGTGCCATTCACCTGCCACTTGTCACCTGCTTCACCTGTCACACAGAAATGGCTGAGATCCAGTACCGCGAGGCGCTCCGCGACGCGATGACCGAGGAGATGGTCCGCGACGAGAACGTCTTCCTGATGGGCGAGGAGGTCGCCGAGTACGACGGGGCCTACAAGGTCTCGCAGGGCATGCTCGCGCAGTTCGGGCCCAAGCGCATCATCGACACGCCGATCTCGGAGAACGGCTTCGCCGGGCTCGGCATCGGGGCCGCGATGATGGGCCTGCGGCCGATCGTCGAGTTCATGACGTGGAACTTCACGTTCGTCTGCTTCGACCAGATCGTCTCGAACGCGGCCAAGATCCGCTCGATGTCCGGCGGGCAGCTCAAGGTGCCGATCGTGTTCCGCGGCGGCAACGGGGCCGCCGGCCAGCTCGGGGCGACGCACTCGAACTCGGTCGAGGCGCTGTACTCGAACGTGCCCGGGCTCAAGATCATCGCGCCGTCCAACCCCGACGACGCGAAGGGCCTGCTGAAGGCCGCCATCCGCGACGACGACCCGGTGCTGTTCCTCGAGTCCGAGCTCATGTTCGGCCTCAAGGGCGAGGTCTCGGACGCCGACGACTACCTGCTGCCGATCGGCAAGGCCCGCGTCGCGCGCGAGGGCGACGCCGTGACGCTCGTCGGCCACTCGAAGTGCTACTGGATCGCGATGGAGGCGGCCGAGGAGCTCGCCAAGCAGGGCATCGAGGCGACGGTCATCGACCCGCGCACGATCCGCCCGTACGACATCGACACCGTGATCGCGTCCGTCAAGAAGACGAGCCGCCTCGTGATCGTGGACGAGTGCCAGCCCTTCGGCGGCATCGCGGCCGAGGTCGGCTTCCAGATCCAGCGCGCCTGCTTCGGCCACCTCGACGCCCCCGTCGAGCGCGTCACGGCCAAGGACGTCCCCGCGCCCTACGCCAAGAACCTCATCGACGCCTGGATGCCCTCTGTGGACGACACGCTGGCCGCGGTGAAGCGGACGCTGTACATGTAAGGGGATGTGGGATGCGGGATAGGGGATACGCAGATGGTCCCTTGCCCGCGTCGCGCTCGCCTGTGTTTTCTGCCCATCCCCCTTCCCGTATCCCGTATCCCCCGATGGCCATCGCAGTTGAAATGCCCAAAATGAGCGACACGATGGAGGAGGGCGTCCTCGTCGCGTGGCTGGCCGAGGAGGGCGCGAGCGTGTCCGCGGGCGACGTCATCGCGCAGGTCGAGACGGACAAGGCGACGATGGACCTCGAGGTCTACGACGACGGCGTGCTGCTGAAGCGCGTCGTCGCCGAGGGCTCGGCCGTGCCCATCGGCGGGCTCATCGCCGTGCTCGGTGCCGCGGGCGAGAGCGCTGACGACGTCCTCGCGACCTACGGCGGCGCGCCCGCTGGGGACGGCGCGAGCACGACGCCCTCTCCGCCTGCCCCGGCGGAGGCCGCGGCCCCGCAGCCGCCGGCGCCGCCGGCCACGTCGGCCGAGGCCCCGGGCGTCCCCGTGGGCTACGGCGGCGCGACGGCCCCGGTCGCGGCACCCGCCGCAGCCGAGGCGCAGGCCGCCGGACCGACCGCTGCCGGGGCGCACGCTGCGGAGGCACCGGAGGCGTCGGGCGAGCGGGTCAGGGCCAGCCCACTCGCGCGGCGCATGGCGCAGGAGGGAGGCCTCGACCTCAGCGGCATCGCCGGGACGGGCCCCGAGGGCCGCGTCGTCAAGCGGGACGTCGAGGCTGCGCTCGGCGGTGCGGCACCGGCCGCTGCGCCGGCCGCTGCGCCGGCTGCCGCGCCGGTTGCCGCCCCGGACCCGACGCCGGTGGCCGCGCCGTCCGCGCCCGCTGCGGGCTCGTCGGACGTCCGCATCACGCAGATGCGCAAGACGATCG
>JAYWIE010000577.1:0-2075 GCA_043789155.1 Rubricoccaceae bacterium
ATGAACGTCCACAGCAGGACGAGCGCGCCGATGAACAGGATCCACGTCACGAGCCCGCCCCAGAGCGGGTTGGTGACCTCGGACGTGAACGTGACGGGCGTTCGGTTGGCGGCGAGGCGCGTCTCGTTGATGCCCTGGACGAAGTCGGTCAGGTCGTAGTCGGCCGGCTTGGTCGTGCGGAAGACGCGCTTGGCGCGCGGGTCCGGCTGGCGGCCGAAGGTCGGCTCGGGGGTCACGGCCTGGACGCGGCCAGCCTGGACGGCCGCCTCGGTGTAGACGCCCTGAACGGCACGGTCGTCGCGGACCGTGAACTCCTCGACGTCGCCACGCTGGAGCTGGGTGAGGAAGCTCGAGAAGTCGACATCGCGCTGGGCGGTCCCGTTGCCGAGCACGCTCGCGAGCGCGAGCAGCAGCAGCGTCACGAGGACGAACAGGTAGAACGTGCCGAGCGACAGGCGCGGGCGGCGCGGGCCGTCGGGCTTGCTGTCGCGGGGCGTCGAGGGGGGCTTGGTCTGTCGGGCCATTGAGCGGGAAGGGGCCGGGCGAATCCGGATCGGCCCGTGAAAGGCCAGCCGCGGGGCTGGCACGGTGTTGGAGTACCGGCCGTACCCGGCCCTCCGGTGGGAGTTCCGTTTCAGCCTCGGGGCTGGTCGGGCGCTCCAAGGGGGATGCGGCCCTCGTCCGGCGTCGGCGACGTCTCCGGGGCGGGCGTGTCGGGCGGGGCGTCGGGCAGGCGAGGCGGGGCGATCAGCCGGAGGCCGTCGACGGTGACGAGCGTCGCGTCGCCGAGGGCGGCCTGGACGTCGGAGGGGACGTCGACCGTGGCCTCGTCCGCGTCGGCGAAGCGCCCGACGAGGATGTAGAAGCTGCCGGCTCCGTCTGTGGCGAGGGCGGCGCGGAGGTCGAGCGCAGCGAAGGCCGGCAGCTGCGCTGCGGCAGCGAGGGCACTCGGGAACGGGCCGAGCCGCCACGTCACGCCCCCGCCGTCGAGGGTGAACGGGTCGGTCCCGCGGAAGCCGCCGAAGACGACGGGCGCGGCCGGCGTCTCAGGAGCCGGCGTCTCGGGAGCTGGCGTCTCGGGAGCTGGCACGCCGTCGCGCGTCGGCTTGCCCGGCACGTCGAAGCCAGGATCGGCCGGCGCGACGGGCACGTCGGGCGGCACGGCGGGCGGCGGGACGATCTCCGGCGGAGCCTCCGGCGCGGGCGGCGCGGGCAGCGTCTCGCCGACGGCACGGGCGCGCTCCGCAGCGGGCGTGCCCGGGTAGCGCGTGGAGAGGGCCGCGAGGTAGTCGCGCAGGAAGACATCTGGCACGGCCGCCGTCGGATCGGGCGGAGCGTCCGTGGAGTCGGCCGGCTCGGCTGCGTCCGACGGCGGTGCGCCGACAGGCGGTGCGCCGACAGGCGGCGCGACGACGGGCGGCGCGGGAACGGCCAGGCCGTCTTCGTCCCCGACCGGGGGCGGTGCACCGACCGGAGCAGGGACGCCAACGGGTACGGGCACGCCCGGACGCTGGGACGGCGCGAGCAGCGGAGCGTCGGTCGCCAGCTCGTCCTCGGGCTGAGAGCGCGGCGGCGCGTCCGTCGCGGACGGCTCGGTGGCCGCGCGCGCGTCGAAGAGGGCCGCGGGCCGGAGGTCGGGCGGGAGCGGTGCGCCGAGCGCCGACGAGTCTCCGCGGATGCTCTGGATGTAGGCCAGCGCCCCGGCGAGGAAAGCGCGGGGCGCGCCGGGCGCGTCGGGGTCGGACTCGCCGAGGGCGACGAGGGCCGTCGCGGCACCGCGCGGGTTGCCGTCGTCCCAGAGCTGCCGCGCGGCGACGTAGGCGTCGTCCTCGGACGTCGAGACCGAGTCCGCGGGGGCTGCGAGGGTCGGGTCGCGGCCTTCGAGGCGCGCGCGGGCCGCAGTGGCGAGCGCGCCCGTCGAGTCCTCCATCGCGGCGACGTCGCGGTAGAGCGGGAGCGCGGCATCGGCGCGGCCCTCGGCCGCCTCGAGCTCGGCGAGGGCGTAGCGCGTGCGCGGAGCGACGGGCGCGCCGGGCGTCTCGTCGAGGATGAGGCGGTAGAGCGCCGCGGCGCGG
>JAYWIE010000578.1:0-2071 GCA_043789155.1 Rubricoccaceae bacterium
GGTCGCTGAACCGCGCCACGTCTACACCCCCGAGCCGCTCGAAATCGCTCACGTTCTCGGTTACGATGACCTTGGCCGCGGACGACTGGCGCAGCGCACGGGCCTCGGCCATGATCACGACGTCACCCGAGAGCCGCTTGTCGTCGGGCGTCCGCCCTTCCCGTTTCGCCGTGGCCCAGATGGCGGCGGCCCGGTCGAGAATGTCGTTGCTGATCGCGAGGACGCGCACGCGGTCGGACCGGTTGAGGGCCGCGAGCGCCTTGCGGTCCGAGAGGTCCCCACGGAGCGCCTGGAGGTCGGCCCCGCGCTTTGCTTCGTGGTAGGCGAGGGCGGGCACGTAGAAGCGCGCTCCGGCTGCCCGGCTGTCCAGAAACCAATCCAGGCAGGCCCGTGCCCGAGCCGATGCGCGTGGCGCAAGCAGGTAGATGAGCGTCGACGTGTCGAGGACGTAGGACTCGGCCATCAGTCCTGACCGTGCCGGCTCGCATTCTTGAGCACCTTGTACGCCGCCTTCTGGTCGGCGACGGGCCGCGACGTCACGATGTCGACGAACTCGTCGATCCCGCTCTTCCGCGACGTCTGCCGAAGGGCGTTCCCGGAAGCCGTCTTCGAGCGGGTGCTTGTGCGAGTCGTGGTGCGGGTCGTCTTGGGCATCGCTAGGGCGGGAGGGGAGGGGGCATCATACGGCGCAGGTGGGGCCCTGTTGCCCTCCATACCGGGGCGGATACGGGGTCATGCCGCCTTCCGGCGGCTGACGCGCGCGAGCGGGAGAAGGAGACTCAGGATCGACGCAGGTTCAAGTCCACCACCGTCCGGGTCGCTGCATGAGACGCCCGCCCTTTTCTGAGGGGCGGGCGTCTCTGGTTTCGGCCAGCAGGCTGGAGGCGTGCGTCATCAGCCGCCAGATTGCGTGGAGCGGCGCTGCCGAACCGGGGCGTGAGGAGCGTGGACGGTTCACGCTAAGCCTCGTCCAGGCTGCCGTGCTCGTCGGCGAAGTCGCGGAGCAGGGGCGACGGTGGTGCACATGGGCCTCGTCGGCGGGGCGTGCGTCACGGCTGGATGCCGCGTCCGGCCGTACCGACTCGCGGCTGCCGGGCCGCCCGGCGTTGGAGTTGTGCGAATGCGAGGGCGAGCGCTATACTGAGGCTGTGAAAAGCTTTTCAGAGGGGGGCGTTCTCCCCTCGCGCGCGCCTCTGCGAGACACTCTCGTAAGCGCTTCCGGGCCTGCACGGAGATCGCGTGACAGCCCGTCCACCTGTTTCCGGCCCCGCCTCCGTGAGGCCTACACGCGGTTCCACCTGCCCCCTGCCCTCATGAAGCCTCTTTTCTCACATCTGGCCCTCGCCGTGTTCGCGACCGTCGCACTCGCTGCATCGCCTCGAGCCCAGCGCGTCACTCTGCCCGTCACGTTCGAGAACACGGCGACCAACTACGAGCTCACTGACTTTGGCGGTGCGATATCGACGCTCGTCGCCGACCCGACCAACGCCGCTAACCGCGTTGTCCGTACCGTCCGCCCGGCCGCCGCCGAGTGCTTCGCCGGCACGACCCTCGCCGACGTCACCGGCTTCACCGCCCGCATCCCGTTCACGGCCACCGTCAAGACGATGTCGGTGCGCGTGTGGTCGCCGGCAGCCGGCATCCGGGTGCTGTTCAAGGTCGAGGAGGTCGGCAACCCGGGCCTCAACGCCGAGACGTTCCGGCTCACGACCGCGGCCGGCGCATGGGAGACGCTCGTGTTCGACTTCGGCAACCCGATGCCGAACATGAACCCGCTCCAGATCGGTGCCAACTACAACAAGGCGTCCATCTTCTTCGACTTCCAGTGTGGGCTGCCCGGCGCGCCAGCGGCCGACCGGACGTACTACTGGGACGACGTCACGTTCGGCGGCACCCCCCCGCCGCCGCCGCCGCCGACCGGGCGCGTCACGCTGCCGATCACGTTCCAGGACGTGGCCGTCAACTACGAGCTGACCGACTTCGGCGGCGCGATGTCGACGCTCGTCGCCGATCCGGCCAACGCCGCCAACCGCGTCGTCCGCACCGTCCGCCCGGCCGCCGCCGAGTGCTT
>JAYWIE010000579.1:0-7292 GCA_043789155.1 Rubricoccaceae bacterium
GTCATCCACGACGCCGCGACGCGCTCGTAGCGTCCTCCGTCTCCGCCGTCGAGGTAGAAGCGGTTGAGGCCCTCGGGCAGCACGACGAGCCGGCCCGGCCGCTCGACCGCCCGGAAGTGGCGGCCGAAGTAGGCCACGAGCTGCCCGTAGCCGTGGCACGCGACCCACACCTCGTCCACAGGACCGGCCTCCGGACCGAGGACGGCGTAGCGGGCGGTCTTGACGGCGGCGATGTGTCGGACGGTCATCGAGGGCTGGGGTCTGGCAGAGAGGCCCGGAACATCGCCACACGCGGCGTCTACACCCGGCCCCGCTCCCCGCTCCCGTGCCCGACGACGCGCCGCGCTACCGCAAGCCCAACCTCCCGACGAAGACGTGCGCCGTCTGCGGCCGGCCGTTCGCGTGGCGCAAGAAGTGGGCGCGCGACTGGGAGCACGTCACGACGTGCTCGGAGCGCTGCCGGCGGACGCGCAAGTCGCCGGCCGGCGGCGTGCCATCAGTCACTGGCCGCGCGTGACGAACGTCTCGACGTCCTGCGGCAGCGGCCGGCGGCCGGGGTAGAGCTGCGCCCGCGCAGCGAAGCCCTCCGCCGCCGTCGCCTGGACGAGGATCTCGGCCGTCTGGCCGCCCGTGCGCTGGTTGGCGAACGTCAGCACGACGCCTCCGGACTCGTCGCGCGTCTGCTCCGTCGCCACGCCGCGGTCGCGGTAGTACTGCGAGATCGACGTCTGGACATCGGCCGGGGACTGGGTGAAGTAGGTCCACTCGGTCGCGTCGGGGCGGCCGAACGCGCCGTCGTAGGTGACGCCGCGGGCGCAGCCGGCGAGGCCGGCCGTGGCGACGAGAGCGAGCAGAAGGAGCGTGCGCATCGGGGAGTCCGAGAGGTGGAGACCGGGAACGCACGTCGGCGCATCCGGTGCCCGCGCCGCTACGGCCGGCGGCCGACGACGGTGACGCTGAACAGGCCCGTGCCCGTCGCGCGGAAGGCGGCGATGGCGTCCGGCGCGAGGGCTCCGGCGAGGGCCGCGTCGGGCACGGCGATCTCGCGCGCCTGCGCGACCGCGACGCCGGCGAAGCCTGCCGCGCGAAGACCGTCGAGGTACGCGCCCTCCTCGACGGCCCCGGCGACGCAGCCCGCGTAGAGCTCGGCCGACGCGCGGACGGCGGGCGGCAGCGTGCCCCGGACCACGACGTCCGAGACGCACAGGCGGCCGCCGGGCCGGAGCACGCGGAACGCCTCGGCGAAGGCGCGGCGCTTGTCCGGGACGAGGTTCAGCACGCAGTTCGAGATCACCACGTCGACGGTCGCCGTCTCGACGGGCAGCGCCTCGATCTCGCCGAGCCGGAACTCGACCGTGTCGGCTCCGAGCGTCGCGGCGTTGGCGCGGGCCTTGGCCACCATCGCCGGCGTCATGTCGACCCCGATCACGCGGCCTGCCTCGCCGACGGCGCGCGCGGCGACGAAGGCGTCGATGCCGGCCCCGGAGCCGAGGTCGAGCACGGTCTCGCCCGGCGCGAGCGCGGCGTGCTCGGTCGGGACGCCGCAGCCGAGCCCGAGGTCCGCCCCGGCCGCGTACCCGGCCACGGCCGCGTAGTCGTCGCCGATAAACTGGATGCCGCCCGCGAGATCGTCGGGCGTCCCGCAGCCGCCCGGCCCGCAGCACGACGTCGACGCGCCGAAGTCGCCGCCCTCGGCGACCGTGGCGTACTTCTCGAGGACGGACGCGCGGACGGCGTCGGCTGTGGACGCGTCGGGGGCGTCGAGAACGGTCGGGTCGGGGGTCATCGGGGTAAGGAGAGAGAGGGAATGAGGTCGGCGTCGAGCCACGCCGCGATGGCGTCGCGGACGGCGGCGAAGGCGGCCGGGCTGTCCGGCGCGGCTGAGGGGTCGGGGAAGGCGTGGTGCAGGTTTCGCCGGGCCGGGACGTACGGGCACGCCTCGCGGGCGTCGTCGCAGACCGTCACCACGACGTCGGGCGGCCCGCCGATGGCGGCGAGCGCGGCCTCGACAGAGCCCGAGGTGAGGCCGGCCGTGGAGACGCCGGCCTCGGCGAGCGCCGCGAGCGCGCCCGGATGGACGCCGCGCGGGGCCGTCCCGGCGCTGAACACGCGCACGCGCTCGCCCGTGCGAGCGCGGAGCAGGGCCTCGGCAAGGATGCTCCGGGCGCTGTTGTGCGTGCAGACGAACAGGACGGACGGGGGCATCTCAGCAGGCGCGGCCGGACGGCGCGGTGTCGGTGAACAGGGCCGCGAAGAGCGCCCGCGCGCGCGCCACCCCGGCCGGGTCGAGGCAGTAGCACGAGCGCGGGCCGTCGGTCTCGCCGCGGACGAGGCCCGCCGCGCGGAGCACGCGCACGTGCTCGGAGACGGTCGACTGCGCGAGCCCGACCACGGCGACGACCTCGCCGCAGACGCACGCCCCGCGTGCGGCGAGCGTCCGCAGGATGGCGAGGCGGGCCGGGTGGCCGAGCGCGCGCGCGAGCGCGGCGAGGTGCACATCGGCGAGGCCAGAGTCAGGAGGCATCAGGATCGTTGATCGACGATGAACGATACGGACTACAGCTCTGCCCGTCAAGCCTCCCGCGCCGTCACGTCTCCGGCACCGTCAGGCCTCCTGCTCGGCGAACTGGAGCTCGTAGAGCCGGCGGTACATGCCGTCCGCGGCGAGGAGCTGCTGGTGCGAGCCGCGCTCGCGCACGACGCCCTTGTGGAGCACGAGGATCTGCTCGGCGTGCTGGATCGTTGAGAGCCGGTGCGCGACCACGACCGCCGTCCGCCCGTCCATGAGGACGTCGACGGCGTGCTGGACGGCCTCCTCGGTCTCCGTGTCCACGGACGACGTCGCCTCGTCGAGCACGAGCACGGCGGGATCGACGAGCAGCGTCCGCACGAACGAGAGCAGCTGGCGCTGGCCCATCGAGAGCGCGCCGCCGCGCTCGCCGACCTCGGACGCGTAGCCGTGCTCCATGCGCGCGATGAAGCGGTCCGCCCCGACGAGGCGGGCCGCGGCCTCGACGCGGTCGTGCGGCACGTCCGTTCGCCCGAGCGTGACGTTCTCCTCGACCGAGCCCGAGAACAGGAAGACGTCCTGGAGGACGAGCCCGATCTGGGTCCGCAGCTCGTCCACGGGCAGGTCTTTCACGTCGATGCCGTCGAGCGTGATGCGGCCGCGTTGGGGCTCGTAGAAGCGCAGCAGCAGCGACAGGATGGTCGTCTTGCCCGAGCCCGTCGCGCCGACGAGCGCGAGCGTGCTCCCGGCCTCGGCCGTGAACGAGACGTCTTTCAGAACCCAGTCGGGTTCTGCGGGATGCGGGATCGGGCCGGGTGAACCCGGACCTGATGTGGGATGAGCAGAGTTGGCCGGTGCAGGCGTCTCGCCATTCTGCCCATCCCGGCGCGCGTCTTCGCGCGTGATCCCGGATCCCGCATCCCCATACGCGAACCAGACGTTCTCGAAGACGATGCGGCCCTGAGCGCGGCCGCCGGCGAGGCGGGCCGGCGTGGCCGAGACCGGCAGCGACTGGTCGTCGTCGAGCAGGTCGAAGACGCGCTCGCTTGCGGCGAAGGCGGCCTGGACGGCGTTGAGCTGGTCCGAGAGGTTGCGCACGGGCTCGAAGAACATGCGGACGTACTGGACGAACGCGACGAGCGTGCCGATGGTGAGGACGTCGCGCATGGCCTCGGTCCCGCCGAACCACAGCACGGCCGCGAGCGCGCAGGCCGCGATAAAGTCCACGACCGGGAAGAAGGCGGCGAAGTAGAGGACCGTCTGGATCTGGGCGTTGCGGTGATCCTCGTTGATGGCCTCGAAGCGGCGCTGCTCCTCGGGCTCGCGGCCGAAGATCTGGACGACCGACATGCCGGTCACGTGCTCCTGCAGGAAGGCGTTGAGCCGGGCGACCTGCGTACGCGTCTCGCGGTACGCGCCGCGCATCTTGCGCCGGAAGATCTCGGTCGCGAAGAGCATCGGCGGGAGGCTCGCGAGCGCGACGAGGCCGAGCTTGACGTCGAGCGACAGCATGAAGCCGGCGATGAACAGCAGCCGCGCGAGGTCGCCGAGCATCGAGACGGCCCCGGACGAGAGCAGGTCCGCGAGGGCTTCGATGTCGCTCGTCGCGCGCGTGATGAGCGTCCCGATGGGCGTCCGGTCGAAGAAGGCGAGGCGCTGGCGCTCGATGTGGCGCACGATGCGCGCGCGGAGGTCGAAGAGCGCGTGCTGCCCGATCCACTGCGTGAGGTACGTCAGCCCGAACGAGAACAGGCCCTCGGCGACGAGCACGACCGCGAGGATGGCGACGATGCGGAAGAGGCCCGGCACGTCGCCGGAGGCGATATACCCGTCGATGGCGACCTGGATGAGGCGCGGGCGCAGCGGCCCGAGCGCGGCCGTGGCGACGGTGAGCACGAGCGCCGCGGCGACGTAGCCGCGGTACGGCCACAGGATGCGCCCGAGGCGGCGGGCGAGGCGGCGGTCGCTCTGCCGCGGCGCGGCCTGCGGGGAGGCCTGCGGCGCGGCCGTCGGCTTAAGGTCAGGCACGGGCAGGCGGAGTGTCGGCGGGCGGGGTGGCGGCGCGCGGTGAGCCGGCCGTGTACGTCGCGAGCTCGACCGCTTCGTCGGTCTCGGGGAAGACCTCGCGGGCCTCGTCGACGAGCGTCTGGACGCTGCCGTAGCGGGCCGAGAAGTGCGTGATCAGCAGGCGGCGCGCGCCCGCCTCTCGGGCGACGCCGGCCGCCTCGCGGGCCGTCGAGTGGCCGACCTCGGCCGCGCGGGCCGCGTACGCGTCGCCGAAGGTCGCCTCATGGACGAGCAGGTCCGCCCCGCGCGCGAGCGCGACGCCGCCGGCGCAGGGGCGCGTGTCGAGGACGTAGGCGACGCTCGCGCCGGGCTTCGGCGGCCCGACGAGGCCGTCCGGCGTGACGGCGGTTCCATCGTCCAGGGTGACGGTCTCGCCGCGCTTGAGCGCCTCGAAGTGCTCGCCGTGCGCGACGCCGGCGGCGCGCGCGGCGTCGCCGTCGATGGAGCCCGGCCGGTCGTGCTCCGTCAGGCGGTAGCCGGCGCAGAAGACGCGGTGCTCGATGGGCCGCGCCTCGATCCGGACGTGCCCGTCGTCGTAGACGACCGCGTGCTCGAAGCCCGCCTCGAGCCCGACGTGGACGATGGGGAACGGCGCGCCGTCGGCGGCGAGCCCGGGCATGGCGTCGAGCACGCCGCGCAGCGCGGCCGGCCCGACGAGCGTCAGCGGGCGCGTACGGCCGAGCAGCCCGAGCGTCGTCACGAGGCCCGGCAGGCCGTAGACGTGGTCGCCGTGGAGGTGCGTGATGCAGACCGCGTCGAGGCGGTCGCCGCCGAGGTGGGCCTGCATGAGCCGTCGGACGGTGCCCTCGCCGCAGTCGAAGAGCACGACGCGGCCGTCGCGGCGGACGGCCGTCGCGGAGAGGTGGCGCGTAGCGGTCGGGAGGGCCGATCCGGTTCCGAGAGGGACGACGTCGAGCACGGGCAGCGGGGGTATCCGGCCGTACTCGCCCGCCCCGCGCCGGGTTCGCGCATCCGTGGCGAAGGCTGGGCAGATCGAGAGCGTCGGTCGGCGCGGCCGGCGGAAGCGGCCGGTGCGCCCGGCGAAAGCGGGGGGCGTGGCGCTCTGCGGCCGCTCAGTTGGCGACGCCGCGGAGCGTGACGACGAACGTCAGCGTCGCGTTCGGCGGGATGTCCGGCGGCGCGCCGGCCGCGCCGTAGCCCTGCTCCGGCGGCACGACGAGCGTCTTCGTCTCGCCGACGTGCATGCCGGCGATGCCGGTCCGGAAGCCGCCGATGACGTCCGAGAGCGCGAAGCGCGCGCCCTCGGCCTCATCGAAGACGGCCCCGTCGGCGAGCGTGCCGCGGTAGTCCACGACGACGGTGCTCGTCGGGATCGCGACGGCGTCAGGGTCGGTGCGGGGCTCGGGGCCGCAGGCGGCGAGGGCGAGCACGGCGGTGAGCACAGAGGCGGCGAGCAGGGCGAGGCGGGGCCCCGCCGGCGGGAGGGTGGACATCGGGCGCGGGTCTGGAGCGGGCCAACCTACGCGCGGCGGGACGCCGCGCGCGCTCTGGTACGGGTTGTGCACCCTGCCGGCGGCGGGACCCCGCACCGCGTTTAATCCGCCCGCCGTCACTGCGGCGTTACGAATCGGCCCTCTCACGACACGAACTCACCCGATGGGCGACGACCCGGCCCTCCTGCTCGACCGCCTGGTGCCGGCCGGCCTCGACCCGCCGACGCGCCGGCGCGCGCGCGTGGTCGCGGCGCTGAGCCTCCTCGCCGCGGCGACGATCGCCGCGATGGCGATCCCGCTCGCCATCTCGGGGACGTGGGCGCAGGCCGCGCAGGCCGTCGCCGCGGTCGGGCTGTGCGGTGCCGCGCTCGCGATGCTGCGCCGCGGGCACGTCGAGCCGGCGGCATGGCTCGCCTGCCTCACGCTCACCGTGACGCCGGCGCTGCAGGCGGCGCTGGACGTCGGCATCCGCGATCCCGTGCTGGCGCTCGTCATCGTGGCCCCGATGGCCGGCGCGATGGCGTCCGGGCTGCGGCTGGCCGTCGCGAGCGCGCTCGTCGGGATCGCCGGCGCGGGCGCGCTGCTCGTGATGTACCGGATGGGGCTCGCGCCGGACCCCGTCACGGTCCCGGCGGCCCTCGCGTGGTATGCCTTCGCCGTGCCGGGCCTGGGCGCGATCGTCTCGGCGGCGGCGGGCGCGCTCTACGTGCGCCACTCGCGCGCGACGATCGCGGCGGCCGAGACCGTGGCGGACCGCCTCGGGAGCGAGCTCCGCTCGTCCGAGGACCGCTACCGCTCGCTCGTCGACAGCCTGCCGATCGGCATGTACCGGACTGCGCCCGACGGGCGGGTGCTGCTCGCCAACCTCGCCATGGCCGACATGATGGGCGCGGCGACGGTCCAGGAGGCGCTCGGGAGCGACGCCTCGGCGCTCTACGCGGACCCCGCGGCGCGCGTCGCGTTCCAGGACGCGATCCGCAAGACCGGCTTCGTGCGGCGCTACGAGACTGAGTGGCGGACGCCCGCCGGGCGCGTCCGGCAGGTCCGCATCGACGCCCGGCTGACGCGCGCGCCCGGCGGCGAGCCGCTCTACTACGAGGGCGCGGCCGAGGACATCACGGCCGAGCGCCGCGCGCGCGCCGCGCTCGCGCAGAGCGAGGCCCGCTTCCGCGCGCTCGTCCAGCGCTCCTCCGACCTCGTCATCGTCCTCGACCGCGACGCCCGCCTGACCTACGTCAGCCCGGCCGCGCAGCGCCTGCTCG
>JAYWIE010000580.1:0-2067 GCA_043789155.1 Rubricoccaceae bacterium
GCGGCGGCGAGGAGCGGGCGCAGGCGGCGCAGGCCCGGCCCGTAGCCGGCGACGACCTGCTGCCGCACGGGCGACGGATCCCACACGGTGACGGCCCCGACGTCGCGGCCGCGGCGCACGGCGACGCGCGTCTCGCCGGGCAGCGCGTGGACGGGAAAGAGCGGCCGGGCGCGGCCGATCTCGGCGCGCAGCGCGGCCGCGCGGCCCTGCGCGTCAGGCTCGGTCCCGCGGTGCCGGCGGCGGCGGGCGACGAGCGCGAGCGTGACGAGCGCGGCGACGCGGTCGAGGCGAGCGCCCGGCCCGCGGCCCGTCCCGAGCAGGCGCAGCACGCGGGCGTCCGTCGTCGCGACGGTCGTCGCTGCGACGGGGTCGGCGCGGTCGAGCGCGCGCAGCGCGGCCCAGCCGCGGCCGACGAGCGCGGGCGTCCGGTGCCCCGGCTCCACGCGCAGCCCGCCGACGTAGGCGACGCGCGCCGGCGCGCCGGCGAGGTAGACCGTCCGCACGGCGCGCTGGAGCACGGCCACGGGCGGCCCGGCTCCGGATTCGCGCGCGACCAGCGTCTCGACACGCTCGCCGAGCGCAGCGTCGGCGGCGAAGAAGGCCGGCTCGCGGGCCGCGGCCAGCGACACCGCGCCCGGCACGGGCATCGTGCGGAGCATCGCGCGCAGCGGCGCGTCGTCGAGGGCGGTCGCGAGGTCGAACGTGGCGGGCATGGCGTCAGGCGAGCAGCGGCGTCGCGGCCGAGAGCGGCGCGGCGTGGCTCGGCGCAGCATGGCTCGCCTCGATGAGCTCGCCGCGCCACGCGAGGTCGCCGAGCGGGTAGCCGTCGCGCTGGTCGACCTCGGCGCGGAGCATGGCGTTGATGGTCCAGTAGCTCGACCACATGAAGGCGTTGCCGGCGTTGACGCGGTCCAGCGAGCGCCGCGCGATCGACGGCCAGCCGTAGAACGAGGCCCGCGCGGCGACGCACGCCCGGCGGACCGCCTCGGGCGTCATGCCGGCCGGCCTGAACGGGACCTCGTTGTAGCGGTAGGCCGGGTCCAGCCACCAGCGCTCGTACGTCAGCCGGCCCTCGGCCTCGAGGCGCGCGTAGAGCGGCGTGCCCGGGAACGGCGTGAGATGGTTGAAGGCCGCGATGTAGAAGCGGTGCTTCTTGGCGAAGGCCAGCGTCTCGGCGACGGCCGCCTCGGTGTCGGCGTCGTAGCCGACCACGAACGTCGCGTAGAGGCGCACGCGGTGCCGGCGGAGGTTCGCCAGCGCCGCCTCGTAGCCGCCGCGGGCCGTGTTGAAGCGCTTCTTCATCTGGGCGAGGTTGGCCTCGCTGAGCGTCTCGAAGCCGATCAGCACGCCCTGGCAGCCGGACGCCGTGAGCAGGCGGAGGTACTCCTCGTCGTGCGCCGCGTCGATGGACGCCTGCCCGATCCAGCGGACGCCCAGCCCGGCCATCGCGCGGAAGAGCCGCTTCGCGTCCTCCATGTTCGACGTCACGTTGTCGTCGACGAAGAAGAGCAGCTTGCGGCCGCGCGCGGCCACCTCGCGCACCTCGCGGATGACGTCCTCGACCGGCCGGCGCGTCTGCGTGCTGCCGAAGACGGCCTGGACGGCGCAGAAGTCGCACTTGTAGTGGCACCCGCGGCCGGCCTCGACGAGCCCGATCGGCAGGTAGCGCTTGCCGTCGAAGATGGAGCGCCGCGGGCGCAGCCCGGCGAGGCTCGGGCGCTTGTCGGACCGGTAGAACGGCTTGAGCCGCCCCGCCGCGGCGTCGGCCAGGACGTCGGCCCAGACCGCCTCGGCCTCGCCCACCACGACGGCCTCGGCGTAGCGCGACACCTCGTCCGGCATGAGCGTCGCGTGGAAGCCGCCCATCACGACCGGCACGCCGCGCCGGCGGTACTCGGACGCGATCTCGTACGACCGCCGGGCGGTGTACGTCTCGACCGAGATCGCGACGAGGTCGGTCTCCTCGTCGAACGGAATCGGCTCCATCCGGTCGTCGTAGAAGCGCACGTCGACGCTCTCGGGCGTGAGCCCGGCGATCGTCGCGGCCGGCAGCGGCTCCATCTGCCA
>JAYWIE010000581.1:0-7257 GCA_043789155.1 Rubricoccaceae bacterium
TCGTAGAGACGCCCCGCTGGGGCGTCTCCGCGGCGTCCGGTCGTGCCGGAGACGACGGCCCCCATCGCCGACGTCCGGGCGCAACCGACGTCCGGGCGCAACCGACGTCCGGGCGGGACCGACCGACGTCCCGGAGCGATGGACGGGCGCGGTGCTCGGCAGAGACGCCCCAGCGGGGCGTCTCTACGGGTGCCCCGTTTGCCGGCGGTGGGCGGGGCGGAAAGGCCGCACCGCCGGGTTAGGCGCTTCGTTGTGACCTCCCGGCGCGCCCGGCGGCGGGCGTACCTTGGCCGTGCCCCGCGACGCAGCCCCACCGAATGCCCCGAGTCCGTCCGTTCGCCGCCCTTGCGGCCGTGCTGCTCGCCACCGGCCTCGCCGCGTGCGACTCGGTCCCGGGCCTGCCTGCCGAGGGCGTCCGCCCCGCCGTGACCGCCTTCTCGGTGACGCCCGCCCGCGACTCGCTCGCGACCGCCGCGCCCGTCGCCCGGATCCCGCTCAGCGTCGCCGCGACGATCGCCGGCGAGGGCCGCGTGGCCGTCCGCGTGCTCGTCCGCTACGCCGAGGCCAGCCGCGCGAGCGCCGTCGACTCGCTCGTCGCGGACACGCTCGTGCGCGTCGAGCCCGGCGCGCTGCGCCTCGTGCTGCCGCTCGTGCTGCCGCGCGGGGCGACGGGCGACTACGCCGTCGCGCTCACGACGGCCGGCACGGACGGCTGGCCGGGCGGCGGCGCGCAGGGCCTCTTCCGCTTCCGCGCGGCCTCGCTCGGGCCGCCGACGGTGACTGGCGTCACAGCGCCGGCGAGCGTCACGCGCACCCCGCCCGGCTCGGCCCCGTTCCAGATCTCGGCGCTCGTGAGCGACCCCGACGGCCGCGCCAACGTCGCCACCGTCGTCCTCGTGGATGACACCGGCGGCGTCGTGCTCGAGCTCTTCGACGAGGGCCGCACCGGCCGCTCCCGCGACGACGCCACGGCCGGCGACGGCCGCTACACGGTCACCATCGCCGTCCCGGCGGGCTTCGCGGCGGGCTCGTACACGCTCGCCGTCGTCGCCATCGACCGCGCCGGGACGCAGAGCGCGCCCGCCCCGTTCACGTTCGTCGTCCGATGATGCGCCCGACCCTCCGCGCGGCGCTCGCGCTGCTCCTCGCCGTGCCCGCCGCCGGCGCGCAGACGACGCTCGACACCGGCCGCGGGCCCGTCCGGCTGCTGCCGCTCGGCGCGCGCAACGGCGTGAGCGTGCTCGACGGCGGCACCGGCACGCTCTACGCCGGCCCGCGCCTCGTCGCGATCAGCCCGAGCGGCGTGGTCACGTTCCCCGGCGCGCAGGACGCCTTCGACCCCGCGATTTCCACCGCGCCGCGCGCCTTCTCCATCGACGCCCGCGGGCCGCTCGTGTGGGTCGGGCTCGGCTTCAACGACGCCGCGATCGGGGCCGACGACCCGCCGGAGACGGCCGCCGGCTTCGCCGTCTCCACCGACGGCGGCGCGACGTTTGGGTACCGCTTCGCCGCCACCGACGAGTCCGCGGACACGCTCGTGAGCTACGGCCGCTCGACGCTGCGCGCGGTCCCGTCCACGGTCCCGCAGTTCGCGGCCCCGCTCGACCTCGCCATCGCCGCGGGCGACACCGTCTACGCCGCGCTCCGCACCGGCGGCCTGCGCCGGACGACCGACGGCGGGCGCTCGTGGCGGCGCATCGTGCTCCCGCCGGACTCGCTCGTGACGCTGGACCCGCGCCGGAGCTACGACTTCGTCTACGACCCCGCCGAGAGCCTCTTCAACGACGGCGGTGCCGGCCTCAACCAGACCCCGTTCTCGACGCTCTCCGACGAGGCCGGCACGCTCTGGGTCGGGACCGCCTCGGGGCTGAACCGCTCGTTCCGCGTGCCCGGCGAGGCCGACCCGGGCTGGGTCCGCTACCTGGACTCGCCCTTCCGCAACCGCGACGGCACCAGCATCGGGCCGGTCGGCAACCTCGTCTACGCGCTCGAGTCGCGCCCCGGGCCCGGCCGCGACGCGGTCTGGGCCGCCTGCTGGCCGTCGTCGCAGCCCGGGCAGGCCGAGTCCGAGCAGTTCGGCCTCGTGGTCTGGCGCGGCGACGACGCCGAGGGCGTCGCCCGCTTCGAGCCCGTCCTGCTCGGCGTGCAGGTCTTCGACCTCGCCTTCGACGCGCCGGGCACCGGCGGCAACGCCTACGCCGCCGCCGGCTCCGCCGGCCTCTACGTCTCCGCCAACGACGGCGCGTCGTGGCGCGCGGTCGCCACGTTCCCGGCGTCGGATGGCCGCCCGCTCCCGCTCCGCGCCGGGGCGACCGTCCTCGCCGTCGCGACGACGCCGGCCGCCCTGTACGTCGGCACGAGCGACGGCCTGCTGCGCTCGGCCGACGGCGGGCAGACGTTCGAGCTGCTCCGCGCGAGCCCCGAGCCCGGCGCGGTCGCCCCCGGCGACGGCACGCGCATCGACACGCCGGACGTCGAGGTCTACGCCTACCCCAACCCGTTCATCCCGAAAAACGGCGAGCTCCGCGTCCGCTTCACGCTCGCCGCCGCGGCCGACGCGACCGTCCGCGTCTTCGACACGGCGATGAACCTCGTCCGGACGCTCGACGCGCCGGGCCGCGCCGCCGGGCCGAACGAGGTGTCGTGGGACGGCCTCTCGGACGACGGCCTGCGCGTCGCCAACGGGGCCTACGTCTACACCGTCCGCGCGGGCGGGCGGCAGCTCTCGGGCCGCGTCCTGGTCCTCAACTGATGCCGATGCTCCGACCCGCCGCCCTCGCCCTCGCTGGCGTCGCGCTCCTCGCCCTGCCCGTACGGGCGCAGGGCCCGGCCGCGTTCTCGCGCCTCGGCATGGGCGCGCGCGCCATCGCCGGGGCCGGCCAGACGGCCGACCTCTCGGGCGAGGCGTCGCCGTTCGTCAACGCCGCGCTCGCGCCGTTCCAGGCCGGGCAGGCCGTCGAGCTCTCGGCCGGCGCGCTGAGCTTCGACCGCCGCTGGAGCGCGGTCCAGGTCGGCGCGCCGCTGCGGCCGCGCGCGGGCGTCGCCGCGGGCGTCGTCTCGGGCGGCGTGAGCAACATCGACGGCCGCGACGCGAGCGGCACCCCCACCGGCACGCTCCGCACGGACGAGGTCGCCTTCTTCGTCGCCTTCGGCATCCGCGTCTCGGAGCGCCTCTCCGGCGGCGTCGGCTTCCGCCTGTACCGCTCGGACGTCGGGCTCGGCGTGACGGCCCCGACCGCGCTCGGCCTCCAGCTCGGGCTCGCCGCGCGCCTCACGCCGCGCCTCTCGGCTGCCCTCGTCGCCGACGACCTCTTCGCCCGCTACGAGTGGAACGCCTCGGCGGCCGGCGCGGGCGCGGCCGTGGACCCGTTCCCGCGCCGCGTCACGCTCGGCGGCGCGTACTCGCTCGGCCGGCGCCCGTCGGGCCGCACGCGCGGCCAGGTCTCGGCCGACCTCGAGCTCTCGACGCTCGCCCAGGAGACGACGCGCCCGAACGGGACCGTCCTCAACGGCCCCGTCCTCTCGGCGGACGAGACGGACCTCACGGCGACGCTCGCGACGGTCCGCGGCCGGGTCGGGGCCGAGGTGTGGATCGCCGAGCCGTTCGCGCTCCGCGCCGGCGTCGACCGCCTCGGCGGCTCGCTCGCCGAGGCGCGCCCCGCCATAGGCATCGCCGTCCGGCAGCGCTTCACCGAGCTCGACGCCCGCCTCGACTACACGGCCGCGCTCGAGCCCTACGGCACCGGCATCCTGCACATGGCGACCGTCCGCCTCGGCCTCTGACGCCGCGAAACCGGTGCCGGCGCGGGCGGGCGGAAACAGGATGCGGCGCGGCGGCATCCTGAGGGGCGGGCAGAGCGTGCTCTGCCCCTACGACGTCTGCGCCGGTGCCCGGTCCGACGTCCCCGACGTCACGTCTTCCCCTCCTCCCGTCTTCCCGGCGTCCCGTCCTCCCGACGTCCTCTCCCCATGCCTGCCAACCTCTGGCGCGACCTCTCGCCCCGCCCCGCCGCCTCGCCGGATCTGCTCCACGTCGTCGTGGAGACGCCGAAGCGCTCGCGCAACAAGGTCGAGTACGACCTCGAGGCCGCCTGCTTCCGCCTCGACCGCGTCCTCTACTCGTCGCTGCACTACCCCGGCGACTACGGCTTCGTGCCGCAGACGCTCCACGACGACGGCGACCCGCTCGACGCGATCGTGCTCGTCCGCGAGCCGACGTTCCCGGGCTGCGTCATCCAGGCGCGCCCGGTCGGCGTGTTCCACCTCATCGACGGCGGCGACGCGGACGACAAGATCCTCTGCGTCCCGGCCCGCGACCCGCACTACCACACCATCCGCGATCTCGGCGGCGTCGCGCCGCACGCGCTGCGCGAGATCGAGCACTTCTTCCACGTCTACAAGGACCTCGAGGGCAAGGAGACGCAGTCCGGCGGCTGGTCCGACGTCGCCGACGCGGAGCGCGAGATCGAGCGCGCCATCGCCATGGGCCGCCGCCTCCAGCCGGACCCGGAGGTTGAAGGGTTGAAAGGTTGAACAGGCTGGGTGAAGTGGTTCGGACAGTCTCAACAACAAAAATATGTCATCCCGGACTTGATCCGGGATCCGACTTTCTCTTCTGCATCCGTGAAGAGAGGCAAAAGGCAGATCCCGGGTCGGGGCCCGGGATGACAAGGTGCGAGGAGGGTGCGTGATTCGGCCCCGTCGCCCGTCGCCCGTCGCCCGTCGCCCGTCGGTCAGCAGCGGCGGCGGTGAATGCGAGCGGTCGGTTACCGCCGGCGGACGCGGGCGGTCGGCTCGGCCGTCGTCGGGTCGTCGGGCCAGGCGTGCTTGGGGTAGCGGCCGCGGAGGTCGCGGCGGACGTCGAAGTAGCCCGACGCCCAGAACGAGGCGAGGTCCTGCGTGACCTGCGCCGGCCGGCCGGCCGGGCTCAGCAGGTGCATCACGACCGGCACGCGCCCGCCGAGCACGCGCGGCGTCTCGCGCAGCCCGAACACCTCCTGCACGCGGACCGCCAGCACGGGCGCGTCGGGCGCGGCGTAGTCCAGCGGGACGTGCGAGCCGCTCGGGACGGCGACGTGGCCCGGCGCGAGCCGGTCGATCTCCATCCGGCGGCCCCAGCCGGCGACCCCGGCGAGGAGGCCCGCGAGGTCGAGCCGCGCGAGGTCCGAGAGGCGCGACAGGCCGGCGAGGTGCGGCCCGAGCCAGACGTCGAGTGTGTCGAGCAGCGCGGCGTCGGAGACGTCGGGCCAGCCGGCCGGGTCGTGGTGGCGGAGGAAGGCGAGGCGCTCGCGCAGGCGCGCGGCCTCGCGGGACCACGGCAGCGCGCCGATGCCGGCTGCGCGCAGGCCGCCGAGGAAGGCCGCGGCGACGGCGTCGGGGTCGGGCGCGGCGAGGCGCGTCTCCCGGAGCACGACGGCCCCCAACCGGACCGTCCGGCGGGCGCGGACGGCCGTACCGTCCCACGCGACCGTGTCGTCGGTGACGATCTGGTCGGCGAACGCTGCCTCGATGTCGGCCTCGCTCAGCGGGGCGGCGAGGAAGACGCGCGCGCCCGCGGGGCGGTCGTCGAGCGCGGCGAGGGCGAGGAACGGGGCGTCGGCGAGCGGCTGCGCGCGGTCCAGCAGCGCCGTCCGGCCGTCGCGCATGCGGTAGCGCGCCCCGGCGGCCGTCTCGCCGACGCGCTGCGCGATGCGGTCCGGGTAGGCGAGCGCGACGAGCGGGCCGACCGCGTCCAGCGCCTCGCCGCGGCCCTGCGCCGCGCCGCGGGCGGTCCACGCGCGCCGCCACCGCTCGGCCTCGGCGCGGACGGCCCGGACGGCCCCGGCATCGGCGCGCCCGCCGGGGATGTGCGGCTGCTCGCCGCGGAGAACCTCGACGCGCAGCCGCAGGTCGGCGTCGACGCTCGGCCCGTGCGGGCCGAGAGTGGGGCCGTCCGGGCGGACGACGTCGCGCTCGCTCAGCAGGGCCACGAGGTCGGCGCAGAGCGCCGTCCGGCCGCCGCGGAGCGCGAGGTGGGCGAGCCGCGGGTGCATCGGGAGCGCGGCGAGGGCGCGGCCGTGGGCCGTGAGGCGGCCGGCGGGGTCGAGCGCGTCGAGGCTCGCCAGGAGCGCGCGGGCGGCGTCGAAGGCCGCGGCCGGCGGCGGGTCCAGCCAGGCGAGCTCGCCGGGCTCGGCCCCCCACGCGGCGAGGGCGAGCGCGAGCGGCGCGAGGTCCGCCTGCGCGATCTCGGGCGGCGCGAACCGTGCGAGCGCGGCGTCCTCGGCCGGGCTCCACAGGCGGACTGCGACGCCCGGGGCCGTTCGTCCGGCGCGGCCGGCGCGCTGCTCGGCCTCGGCGCGGCTGAGGCGGACCGTCTCGAGGCGGCTCATGCCCGACGCGGCGTCGTGGCGCGGCCGGCGCGCGAGCCCGGCGTCTACGACGACCCGAACGCCGTCGATGGTGAGGCTCGTCTCGGCGATCGACGTCGCGAGGACGACCTTGCGGCGGCCCGCGGGCGCGGGCCGGATCGCGGCGTCCTGCGCGCGCGCGTCGAGGTCGCCGAAGAGCGGCGTCACCGTGACGTCTTCAGGGACGCCGGCGAGGCGCTCGGCCGCGAGCCGGATCTCGGCCGTGCCCGGCAGGAAGGCGAGGACGGAGCCCGGCTCGTCCCGGAGGGCGTCCAGCACGGCCCCGGCGACGGCGTCCGCGACGTCGCGGGCCGAGCGCGAGCGCGGCGCGCGGCCCTGCCGCACGACGACCGGAAACGCGCGGCCGACGCTCTCGACGACCGGCGTGCCCGGGCCGAGCAGGGCGGCGACGCGCGCGCCGTCGAGCGTCGCCGACATCACGACGATGCGGAGATCTGGCCGGAGCACGTCGCGGGCGTGGAGCGCGAGCGCGAGGCCGGTGTCGGCGTCGAGCGAGCGCTCGTGGAACTCGTCGAAGACGACCGTCCCGACGCCGCGCGCCTCGGGGTCGGCGAGCAGCAGGCGCGTCAGCACGCCCTCGGTGACGACCTCGATCTGAGTGGCCCCCGAGACGCGCGTCTCGCCGCGCACGCGCAGCCCGACGGTCTCGCCGACGCGCTCGCCGAGCGTCGTCGCCAGCCGCTCCGCCGCCAGGCGAGCGGCGAGGCGGCGCGGTTGGGTGAGCAGAACCTGGCCGTCGTCGCACGAGTCGAACGCGTCGAGAACGGCGAGCGGGAGCCGCGTCGTCTTTCCGGCCCCGGGCGGCGCCACCACGATGACAGCCCCGTGACGGCGGAGCGCGTCGACCATC
>JAYWIE010000582.1:0-2062 GCA_043789155.1 Rubricoccaceae bacterium
GATCCGTCAGCAGGACCGGCGTGAGCTGGTTGCCGCCGCGGAACTGCCCCGCCGGCCCCTCAAACGTGACCGTGCCCGTCGGGATAGGCGTCCCGATGAGCAGCGAGGTGCCCGCCGGGCCGATCCGGAGGATGGATGTCGTTGTGGTCCCGTTGACCGTCTGGGAGACGGTGTAGTTCTGCGCTGCGCGGAAGTTGACGTCGGCACCGGGGTCGATGCTGAGGCGCTCAACACGGACGATCTCGGACTCGTACGTCTCCGGATCCGGGTCGCCAGCCGTAAACTGAGCGAGCGTGATGAGCTGGGCTGCTGGGCGCGCCTGGTCACGCGCAAGGACGGTGAAGCCACCCGCGAGGATGTTGTCGACCTCAAGCAAGCCGGTGCCCGGCGCGCCGTTCGTCGCCTGGAATTCGATGAGCCGTCCCGTCGCCTGGACGAGGTCGCCGACGCGGATCGCGCCCGACGCGACGGCGACCGAGATCGGCGACGGCGGGTTGCTCGTCGTCGGGCCGAAGAGGACGAAGCCGCCGGTCGCGTCCTGGATCCAGACGTTGGGGCCGAGCGCGCGCGTCACGACGCCCTCGACAGTGACCGTCGACTGGAGCGCGCCCGCGCGGACGACCGAGATCACCGGGACGCCGATGCTGGCCGTGAACTGGCGGGTCACGCCGATCGTCGCGCCCGAGACGCGCTGGAGCGCGAACACGGCCGTCTCGGAGACCTCGCCGACGCCGTCGCGCACGACGGTGAAGGTGACGTTCTGCGTCTCGTCGGCCGCGCCCGAGAACGTGACCGTCTGCTTGAGGACGCCCTCAACGCGGGTGCCGAAGTCGACGAAGTCGACGCCGGCCGGGAACGTGCCGTCGGCGTTGCGCACGCCCGGCGTGGCCGTCGAGACGAGCGGGCCGGCGGCGTAGAGCACCTCGACGGTCACGGGCGTGCCGTTGGCCCCGGTGAGGCGGACCGGGATCGTGACGAGCGTCCCGACGGTCGTGAGGGCGACCGAGTCGGGCCGGACGCTGCCTTCGAGGACCGAGACGGCGTTGGTGCCGAACTGGACGATGGGGCCGACGGCGGGGGCCACGTCGGCGCTGTCGCAGCCCGACGCGCCGACGGCGACGAGGCCGGCGAGCACGAGCGCGGAGAGGCGGGTAGGAAAGGACATAGTCGGGATCAAAAGGGGGGAGGGAAGAGGGAGGAGGGAGGAGGGACGTGCCGAGCGCGGCGGCTCAGAACCGGCCCTCCTTCCTCCTTCCCCTCTCTTCTGTCTAGAACGAGTAGCGGAGGCCGAAGCGGAGCTGCCACCGCGACTGCAGGTCGCTCGTCGCGAAGCGGTCGTTGGTGAGCGCGGCGTTGATGCGGTCCGTCGAGAGGTTGACGATCGGCTTGCCGATGTCGTCCTGGGTGACGATGCGGCCGGCGAAGGACGTCCCGATCTGGTTCGCGGTGATGTAGCCGCCCGACGTGAGCGTCGGGATGGCCGCGTTGTTGGCGAACCGGATCGCGCCCCACTCCGAGTTGAGCGCGTTGAGCAGGTTCACGAGCGTGACCTCGAAGTCCAGGCGCTGCCCGCGGACGGTCTCGACGCCCTGCGTGAACTCGAGGTCGATGCGCGCCTGCGCCGGGCCGCGGCCCGTGTTGCGGGGCACGATCTGGCCGCGGTATGCCTGGAGGCCGGGCTGGCTGCGGATGAAGGCGTCGAGCTGCGCGTACGTCGCCGAGTTGGCCGCGGTCGTCGTGAGGAAGACGTCGTTGGCCGTCGCCGGGATGAACAGGAGGTCGTTCGAGACCTCGCCGTCGGCGTTGGCGTCGTTGGCGTAGATGTACGAGAACGGCTCGCCCGAGCGGACGTCGACGACGAGCCCGAGCTGCGACGAGAACCGCTGCGCGTACTCGGCGCGGTAGGTCGCGTAGCCGAGCCCGCGGTGGCGGACCTCGAAGTCTGCCGTGCCGAGCTCGTCGAGGTCGTTCGGGTCCGCGGACTCGTTGAAGCGCCAGTTCGAGTACGCCACCGACGACGTCGCGTTGTTGACCGCGAGCGCGCGGCCGAACGTGTACGAGA
>JAYWIE010000583.1:0-2060 GCA_043789155.1 Rubricoccaceae bacterium
TTTCTCATCCGACGGCACTACGAAAACGTCGCCGGCACCTTCCGCCGGCTCGACGACGTCATCGAGGCGCTCCCGACCGACGACCCCGCCGAGGCGCCCGTGCTCGACCCGGCCGCGCCGACGGCAGTCCTCTTCGTCGGCGGCTTCTCGGGCCTCGGCGTCCACGCCCTGCTGTCCATCATCCGGACCTTCCCGGGGCACTACAAGAACTTCCGCTTCCTGTCGATCGCCGTGCTGGACGCGGCCACGAGCCGCGGCATCGACGACGTCGACGCGCTTCGCGAGCGGACAGCCGAGAGCCTCCGCCGCTACGTCGAGGCCGCGCACCGGCTCGGTTTCGCCGCCGACTCCCGGATGTCGCTCGGGGCCGACGCGCTCGACGAGGCCGAGGAGCTCGCCGCCGAGACGCGGCGCGAGCTGCGCCGGCCGGTCTTCTTCCTCGGCAAGCTCATCTTCGAGCACGAGCGGTGGTACCAGAAGCTGCTCCACAACGAGACGGCGTACGCGCTCCAGCGGCGGCTCCAGTTCGAGGGCCTCAACACGATGGTGCTGCCGGTGCGCGTGATCGAGGCGACCGCGCCGGCGGCTCGCCCACCGTCCGAGCCGGCAGGCGAGGGCATCGCCGAGGACGTTGCCCACCCGTCGCCGGCCTGATGTCCGCCGGCCGATTTGTCCCGGACATGCGTCGCAGCCTGCAACGCGCCTCAAACGCTGCACGGTGCAGGCTGCAACGTCGCGGCGGCTGAACCGCCCAGAGCGGCCCCCACGGCGCGGTGCGGCCTCTGGCACGGTGATGGGAAGGGGAGTGGCATCCCTCAGCCCCTCCCATGTCCCGTCTGTCCCTGCTCGCCGCGGCGCTCGCCTTCGCCGGACCCGTTGCCGCCCAGAGCACCATCTCGACCGACCGCCCCGGCCTCACCTTCAACCCGGCCGTCGTCCCGGCCGGCGCGTTCCAGGTCGAGGTCGGCACGCCGCAACTGACGCGCACCTCGTTCCAGGCCGGCGGGTTCGAGGCGACGGGTACGCTTCTCAACGCCCCGACGCAGCTCCGCTACGGGATCACGCCGCGCCTCGAAGCCCGCGTCTTCTCGACGCTCTACAACGACCTGTCGGTCGAGAGCGCAGGCGTCGACGGCACCTCCGGCTTTGGCGACGTCGAGGTCGGACTGAAGTACCAGATCCTGACGGCCGCGCCTGGCGGCACGCCCAACCTGTCGGTCATCCCGACGGTCGTCCTCCCGACCGGTGAGTACGGCTTCACGGTCGGCGACCCCGTCGTCAACGCCAACCTCGCGGCGGGCTTCGCGCTGCCGAACGCGTTCGGCGTGACGGTCCTCGCCGGCGCGACGGTCCCGACGGCCGACGACTCGAACGTGACGGCCAACCTCGCCGTGCTCCTCGGGCGCTCGTTCACGCCCGCGCTCTCGGCCTACGTCGAGGCCGGCGCCTTCCCGACGGACGGCTCGACGCCGCTCTACGGCGGAGCCGGGCTGGCCTACCTCGTCTCGAACACGGTCCAGCTCGACGCCTTCTTCGACGCCGGCCTCAACGACGAGGCGGCCGACCTGTTCGCTGGCGTCGGCATCTCGTTCCGCCTCGGCCGCTAACTGCGCCGGGCCCACCACCCACCACGCTCTCCCCATACCGCCATGATGGACCTCCTCTTCCTGCTCGCGACGGCCGGGTTCTTCGCATCCTGCGGAGCCCTCGTCCGCCTCACCGAGCGGCTCATGCCCGCGCCGGCCGCCCCCGCGGGTGCCGCGCCCGTCCGCTAGCACCATGCTGTACACCATCGTGGCCATCGTGGCCGTGGCTCTGTTCGTCTACCTCTTCGTCGCCCTCTTCGCCCCGGAGCGCCTCTCATGAACCCTCTCGGCTGGCTCCAGATCGCCCTCTACCTCGCTGCCCTCGTCGCGCTCGCGTGGCCGGTCGGCGCGTATATGGCCCGCGTGCTCCAGGGCGACGCGCCCCGCCCGCTCCGTGCCGTTCTCGGCCCCGTCGAGCGGCTGTTCTACCGGCTCGCGGGCGTCCGACCCGACGCCGAGCAGACGTGGAAGGGC
>JAYWIE010000584.1:0-7245 GCA_043789155.1 Rubricoccaceae bacterium
GTCGGCGTGCGAAGGAGAAGCTGGGGTTGGAGTCGGTGACGGCGCTGCTGCAGTTCGCGATCCGGTGGACGTACGCGCAGGAGCAGAGCGCCTGACCGCCACGCCAGGCCGTGGTGCCCGCCGTCAGCGGTGCGGGTCGAACAGCCTCTCCGTCACCCGTCGGGCGGTGGCGTAGCCGACGTAGCGGAGCTGACCCCGGAGGCCATCCTGGACGAGGAGGTTCAGCCGCACGCGCTCGGCCCCGGACAGGACGATGCCTTCGCGGCCGCGAGCGAACCCGTCGCGGACATGGGCCGAAAGGACGACCGCGTGCCGGTCGCGCCGCGCCTGCGCCACAACGTCGGGGGGGAAGGTGGCGTCGAGGGCGTCTGCGGCCACGAGGATGGCGAGGTGGACCGCGCGCAGGACTCGGTCCCGCGCCGCCTGGGCCATCACCGCTGGCCAGTCTTGCACGAGCCCCGCGACCTCGGCAATGTCGCTGGCGAGCCGGAGCCGGTCCCACTGGTCCTTGAGTGCGTTCACGCTCAACGCGAGGAACAGGTCGCCCCATGAAAGGGCTCGGACCGAGACGCCGGAGACGTCGAGAGCCCGGGAGCGCGTCATCAGCTCGGCGAAACCGGGGGCGTACGAGAAGCCGACCGGCACGAGCCGCGTGTGGACGTCGACGGTCGAGACGAACGCGCCGACGGCGCGCCCGAACGTGTACTCGCCGTGGACGGAGAGATAGCCGGACTGCTGCTGAGAGTTGCGCTTGCGCTCGTTGAACCCGAGCGAGAGGAGCACCTGTTCCGCCCGGGCGAAGTCCTCGCGCCGGATCAGCAGGTCGTTGTCGACGAACGGGCGTTTGGCGACGCCGCCGTAGGCCGCTGCGACGGACGGCCCTTTGAGCACGAGAAAGGGAATGTCCTCGTGAGACAGACGGCGTGCGATCTGAGCCATCTCAGACGTCAGGAAGAGAACGTGAGCCGAGACCTGCCACGTCCGGTCGCGGAGCGCCCCGACGACGGCCTCCGGGACGGCCGGGTGCTCGCGGAGGTGCGCGTAGATCAGAGGCAGGGCCTTGTGGTAGGCCCCGGCCCTCAGGATCTCCGTCCAGTCGAGCGCTGGCTGAAGGGCCTCGTTCAACCGGGCCAGCCGCTCCGCAGAGAGCTCCGCTCGGGCAGCAAGCCGAACGACGTCGAACTCGGCGGGAGCAGATTGAGACGCGGTGGCCATGGGGGAAGATATTCGCGCGCGCAGCCCTAGCGGTCTCTTCCGGAATCCTGCGTGCCCCGACCGTCCGCTCCGACAGGCTCGCCTTCCGCTGGCTCACCGGTGGCCTCGTCGGCAAGCCGGGTCTGCTCCGCCCACGACTGCGAGTACCGGCCCCCGAGCGCGAGCAACTGGTGGTGCGAGCCTGACTCGACGACCTGCCCGTCGTCCATGACGTGAATGACGTCCGCCTGCATGGCGACCGTGAACCGGTGCGTGATCACGACGGCGGTCCGGCCTTCGGCGAGGCGGCGGAACCGCTCGAACCACTCCGCCTCGGACCACGAGTCCATCGCGCTCGTCGGCTCGTCGAGCGCGATGATGGGAGACATCCGCAGGTAGGCCCGGGCCAGAGCGACGCGTTGCCACTGCCCGCCCGAGAGCTCGCCGCCCTCGTAGAACATCTTGCCGAGCTTTGTCTGATAGCCGTTCGGGAGCCGGGAGAGGAACTCGTGTGCCCCGGCCGCCTTCGCCGCAGCCACCACCTGTTCCTCGGTCGTCGCCGGGTCGGAAAAGCGGATGTTGTCGACCGCGGGTGCCTGGTAGTGCACCGGCGACTGGAACAGGATCGACGTGTGGTCGAGCAGGTCGCGGTGGGTGAACTCGCGCGCGTCGATGCCGTCCACGAGGATGCGGCCCGAGCTCGCCTCGTAGAGGCGGCAGAGCAGCTTGAGGACGGTGCTCTTGCCCGCCCCGTTGGCACCGACGATGGCTGTGATCTTGCCGTTGGGCAGGTGGACGCTGAGCCCGCGCAGCGAGGGGCGTGTCGCTCCGGGGTAGGTGAAGGTGACGTTCTCGAACGTGACGCCCTCCGTGAGCCGGTCCGGGACGGCGACGGGATACTCCGGGTCGGAGCGGGCCGGCTCGATATCGAGAAAGTGAAAGAGGTCTTCGAGGAAGAGGGTGTCCGCGTAGATCTGCCCCGCCCCGCCCATGAGCGACCGCGTGAGCGCGAGGCCCTGGTTGAGCGCCTGGTAAAACAGGGCCAGGTCGCCGAGCGTGCCGGGGCCGCCGAACGCGCGCCGCGCCATCCACGCGAGCGCGCCGCCGAGCGTGACGAGCCCGAGCAGAGCCGCCCCGAACGACGCGGACCCCTGGCGGCGGACGAGCCGGAGGCGCTCGACCCGGAGCTCCTGGCGAACCTGCTGGTACTCGTCGGCGAGGGAAGGGCCTGCGCCGAAGAGCCGCACCTCGGCCGCGTAGTCCGGGAAGATCAGCACCAGGTCGAGGTAGTCCGCCCACCGCCGCCGCGACATCGACCCGCGCCACCACGCGGTGTAGCGCTTGTTGTGGCGGGAGAGCACGAGCAGCGCCGGGACCGTCCCGACGAGGAGCGCGATCGGCAGCCACCACGCGTACTGGACGGCGAGGAGCCCCGCGATGGACACGAACGCGACCCCGTCGCGGAGCAGCGACCCGAAGTTCTGGAGCAGGCTCAGCGCGCGCGTCCCCGCCTGGCTGTTCGAGTGCTGGAGCTTGTTGTGGTATTCCTCAGACTCGTAAAACGCGTAGTCGACCTGGATGGCCTTGGCGTGGATCTGCGCCTTGATCCTGTCCTGGACGATCTCGCTGTGGGCCGTCTGGACGTACCCGACGACCCCGAGCAGGACGCGCTGTATGAGGATGAGCACCACCATCACGCCGACCCAGAACAGGGCCGGGCTGATGTTGGCTGAGGAGAGCCCACCGCCGATGGCCGCGTTCACGGCGTCGACCACGTGCTTCGTGGTGTAGACGACGGCTGCTGGCAGCATGCCCTGAGCCACGAGCAACGCGAACCAGGTGGCCGCCAGGCCGGGTGCCGCCGCCCATACCATCCGTGTGGCACGGACCGTGTGGCCCGCCCGGTACCGGGCAGTCGCGAGGTAAGAGGCCGGAGACGTCATCGGGTGGCCGTTTCTGCTTCGACGAAGTCGCACAGCGCCTCGAGGTGCTCGATGCCAAACTGGCGCTGGAGGTGAGCCGTCGGAACCAGACGGGCCAGCTCGGCGCACTGGCCGAGGTGCTCCCGGAGCACTCGGTCGGCCTGGAGGAGACGGCGGCCGCGCGTGTGGAGCACGAACTCCTGCACCGCTTCGCGCGCCGACAGGGGGACGGCGCGGTGGGTCTGCACCAGGCGCGGCTCGAGCACGAAGAGGTGAGACAGGGCGGTCGGCTGGTCCGAAAACGCGCCGCCGTGGTCGACGCGCAGCTTGCTCGTGAGCGCATGCGCCTGCCCGACAACCGTTCGGCCCCTCGTGCCGACGCGCTCGACGGCCTCGGACGAGAGCCGCATCGACGGGTGCGTCGGGATGACGACCGGGGGAGCGGGCGGCGTCGCGGCGGCTCCGGCCGTTCCGGTGCCAAGGCCCGAGATGACGAGCAGGTCGTCGGTGAGCAGCTTCCAGCCCCGGTCGACGAGCGCCGAGGCGAGGGTCGACTTGCCCCAGCCGGAGTCGCCGACGAACCCGACGGCTCGCCCGTCTCGGGCAACGCTGGACCCGTGCAGGACGAGGAGCCCGCGCTGACGGAGCAAGACCGAGAACAACTCGCCGGTCACAACCGCACTGGTAAAGAGCGGGTCCGCCTCCGGGCTGGCATCGACGGTTATCTCGCGGCCACGCTCGACAGACGCGTCGAGTACTCCGGGCGCCGTCGCCCGAACATGCGAGTCCTCGTCGTGCTCCACGACTGGAGTGCCCAGGCGGACGCAGACGTCAGGCGTGCCAGCCGAGTCGCACGGCATGAACCCTGCGAGCTCGATGTCCGAGTCGATCACCAGACCAAACGCGCCGTACGTCCTTCGCGAGTCTTTGGGCAGGTTCCGCATGGAGCGAGGAATCGTGGGACAATGGAAGTGCCGCGAGATCAAACCAAACCCCGCGCCAGCCGAAACTAGCGCGGGGTCGGCACCGACGGAGTTGTCTCCGTCCGGATCTGTCAGGGCTAGCCCTGGCAGTCGGACGGGGGGGTCCGGGGCGTGCCCGGGACGCAGAGGTCGACCGAGCCGTTCGACGGCGGGATCGCCGGGAACTCGGAGAAGTCGCGGCGCGCCGACGTGCCGAGCGCTGCGGTGATTGCGGAAACGGCACCGACCTCTTCGAGGGTCGGGGTCATATAGGTCTTCTTCATAGCGGTGCCCGGTGGGCGTTGGAGGGAAGAGAGAACAGAGTGAGGCTCCCGAGCGGGCGCCTCTGGGTCTGCCACGGGCATGATACAGGTATGTCCCGTCGCAGGCTTGGGTCGAAACGGCTTTGCGCCGCTTATGGGGGTCCGGTGCGCCAAACCTACCGGGTGCTCTAGGGTTATGGAGTAGGCCAAGGTATTTGAGCAACCATCGGGTTCAAGAAAGCGGCCCCAGGAGGGCTCGTCTCGCTCAGGAGGACGAGCTTTTCGGAGACGGCTGTCCTGCTGACTCGAAAAGGACTCTGGGAGGGGGCGCGCTCGGAGCAGCGGTGGTCGATGGAACACCGCCGAGCTCTTCAAGGACCGGAGCTTCGTATGCCTTCTTCGGAAGAGACATTTTAGAGAGACCGGCTTGAGGAACACACGACACGCAAGAGAACAGGGTGCCACGTCGGTGGAGGGCCTGAATCCTGGCGTGCATTGACACGATAGGGCGACAGAATCTCAAATCCTAGTCGCGCCACTCGGGTCTCCGCTCTCTCGCCGCGAATGCGCCATGCCTCACCCGGAGCAGGAAGGGTTGGCGCACGGGGCGCGCGCCACAAGGCAACCACTGCACGGTGGATGGAGCGAGCGAGCGGCCAGGACGTCTCGGTCCTGCCTCCCGCACACCGGGTCGGCTCCGTGCCATCAGTCGGGATGGAGCACGGTCGGAGTTGCCACTCGGGGGGCGAGCGGCGACACCTGGAACCAGAGCGCCAGCGTGAGGGCGGCCACCAGCCACGTCCCTTCGAACTCGCCGAGACCACTCGCGTCTCTGCGCCCGTCCTGCCACAGCTGCCGGACCGCTTCCGGGTTGGTGTAGGCCGCCGCGGGTCCCATGTCCTCAAGGAGCGCCTCGACGCGGTGAGGCTCGGACTCGAAGACGAAATCGTCTTGCTGGGAGCCGTGGTCCATCTTGTTCATCCGCGTGCGGACCGTATCCGGGAGGTCGTCCCAGACGGCGTCACGGAGCACGGCGCGCGTCCATCCGTCGCGGAGCTTCTCACTGCTCGGAAGCGCGAGGCAGAACTCGACCAGACGGACATCCATGAACGGATGGCGCTCCTCGACGCCCACGGCCGCTCCGTAGAGGTCCAGCTTGTTGAAAGTGCCCTCGATGGCGAACGACTGGAGCACGTCCATCTGGGCGTCGCGGGACGTGAGGCGGCCCCGCATCCGCTCCTCCTGGCCGAGGACCTGCTCGGCGAGCCTGCCGCGGAGGTTCGTCCGGCGTGCGAAGTCGGCGTCGACCGTCGGTGGGACGCGGCTGGCGGCCGTCGCCTCGGCAAGCTGGCGGGCTCGCGCGCGGCGGACCGCTCCGGGCGTGACGAGCTGCCTCCAGTAGTGCCGGGCCGGACCCAGCGCGGACGCGCCAAAGTGCGCGTGGAGCATCCGCGACGCCCGGGCAAACCGGGCGAGTGCCTTCTCCTCGGCCCAGAACTGCAGAACCGGGGCGACGTAGGCGCTCGCGAGCTGAGACGGTCTCTGGAACTCGAACTGAGAGCGAGAGCGGTCCTGGTCCGCCTTGCAGCGCGCGAAGACGTGGTCGGCCTCCGCGCGCAGCGTCTCCCAGTCGCCGGCGAGCGCCATCTCGGAGAGGCGCTCCCACCCGTGCCCGACGGCCGTGTCGCCGTCCTGCCCCGTGAGCAGGACCCGGGCCCCATGCCGGCTGGCCTCACGCGCGTTGAGGTAGTTGCCGTATCCGTTGCCGCGCACGCGAGGGTCGTCGAGCGTCTGGTAGATCTCGGTGTAGAGCTCGACGATCTTCTCGCGCTCGGGATAGACGTAGTGGGGGATGGCGGCCGCGCCGAGCTGGTCCAGCACGGCCTGCCCGAACGGGCGCTCGTCGCTGGCGGGATCGCCGTAGGCCAGCGAGACCGTGTGGAGGGGCGTCCCTGTGCCGCGAAGCAGCCGGGCCGCAACGACCGTGACGGCCGACGAGTCGAGCCCTCCGCTGAGCTCGGTGCTGATCGGGAAGGCGCTTCGGAGCCGGCACCGGACGGCCTCGTCGAACAGCTCCGCGAACTGCTCGGCGTAGCGGCCGGTAGGAGGGGGGCTCGCGGGCTCGAGGGTCCAGTAGCGCCGCTGCTCCACCCGCTCCTCGGTCGCCGTCAGGACATGACCGCCCGGGAGCCGGGTGACGCCAGCGAACGCAGTCCCGACCGGGTCGTAGAGCCGCCCGCTCAGCGACTCGGCGATGCGGGCCTCGTCCAGCCGGACGTCGACGCCGTCGAGCTCGAAGAGCGCCTTGGGCTCGGACGCGACTGCGAGAAGTCGGCCGGGCACGTCGGCGACGTAGAGCGGCCGGATGCCGAAGGCGTCCCGGGCGCAGACGAGCCGCCGCTCGCGGGCGTCCCAGAGGGCGAACGCGAAGTCGCCCACGAGTCGCTCGACGCCGGCCACTCCCCAGCGGGCGTACGCGGCCAGCACGACCGCGCTGTCCGGGACGACCTCACGGTCGAGCCCGAGCGCGCGCAGTGTCGTCCGGAGCTGCGGCAGCAGGACGTCGCGGTTGTCGATCCGGGCGTCGGCGGTGAGGGCGTAGGGCCCGGCCACGAGCGGGAGCGTCTCGCCGAGCGATTCGTGCGTGGTGTGGAGCATGGCATGCCCCAGGGCGACAGGCCCCTCGGCCCACGCCCGCCGCCCGTCCGGGCCGCGGTGGCTCATCCGGTCCACCATCCGCTGCGCGCCACCTGCGGTGGCATGCCGTCCGTCGCGGTAGAGGACCGCTGCGATCCCGCTCATCGGCCTGCCGGAGTCCCGACGCGTGAGACGGGACGGAACGCGACGTAGGGGACCTCCGTGTGGATGTGGCCGATCACGGTCCGCCCCTCACGCTCGAGCCAC
>JAYWIE010000585.1:0-7240 GCA_043789155.1 Rubricoccaceae bacterium
TCTACAACCACGCCATCTGCGCCTTCGGCGAGGGCGCGGGCCGCGTCTACTTCGACCCCACGCACCCGTACCTGCCCTTCGGCGACCTGCCCGAGGGCGACGTCGACGGCCGCGCGCTGCGCCTCGGGCCCGACGGGGCCGAGGACGTCCGCCTCGCGGCCCAGGACTCGCTGCCCGCGCTCGACGTCGCCGTGCGGGTCTCGCTCGACGCGCCCGCCGCAGGCGAGGCGACGGTCGTCGCCCGCGGCGCGCTGCTCGGGCTCGTCCGCGAGGCGCTCGACAAGGGCACCGGCCCCGACGGCGTCAACGCGCTCTCGGCCGCCGCCGGGGACCTGCTCTACAAGATCCGCCTCGGCGACCTCGTGCTCGTGCAGGACACGCCGACGGCCGTCACGTTCACGGCCCGCGCCGACCTCTCCGAGTTCGTCGTCGCCTCGCCGACGCGGCGCTACCTGCCGCAGACGCCGTTCCGGGCCGTCCCGGCCGAGGTCCGCGAGCGCCTCGCGGACGCCCTCCCGGTGACGCTGCCGGCCCGCCCGCACGTCCGCCTCGCGCTGAGCGTCGCGCCGGGCGCGTGGACTGCCGAGGCCGCGAGCGTGGCGTGGGGCACGCCGCTCGCGCGCTTCTCCGCGACCGTCGCGCCGTCCCCGGACGGGACCGTGCTGACGTACCTCTTCGACCAGCGCACGCGCCGCTTCGCCGGCGACGACCGCGACGCCTACGTCGCCTTCGCCGACCGCTACCTCGGCGCGCGGCGCGACATGTTCACCTTCCGCCCGACCGCCCCATTGAGGGGAGGTGTAACAGAGGATCGGCCGAACTGCAACAAACGAGGCGCTCCGTTGACTCTGTGTGGGCGGGTGCGCGTGTCTTGTGGCCGTCTCCTGCTCGGTCCCTCGAGGCGCTCCCCCGTAGTGCTCCCCTTCTGACTCAGGTCCGCACGATAAGGCTCCCTGCGGTCATTCGTCGTCGTCCTGCGCATCGCCTCGCATGAGCCTCGTGACACTCCCCGTCTCGGCCTGAGCGACGGCTGTGCGTTCCTGCTCGTCGAACGCGGCGCGCGCGGTGCCCTTCGAGCGGAGCCGGTCGTCGAGCCAGTCTTGATGGAAGGCGACGAAGCCGGTATCGTTCGTCGTCGCGTCCTGGAAGACGGTGAAACGCTTCACGCCGCCGACGGCGTACTGGAGTCGGATCTGGTGCTCGAGGCGCGCGATGGCCGTCGGGGGGACGGCGACGGTGATGTGGCTGTTGCCGGCGAGGTCGACCTGGACGCGGACGGGCTCGGCGTCGACGAGCTTCGCTTTGAGCTCGGGTGACCATGCCGGATCGACGGGGAGCCAGGAGTGACGGCAGCGGTAGCCGCCGCGGAAGAGGGACACGGGGTCGATCTGCCCGTTGTCCAGCTCCTCGATCTGGGCGGCGGTGAACACGCGGCCGAGGCAGACGCGGCAGAAGTGCCGGCTGTTGGCCTTGAGCGTGCCGTAGTAGAGCGAGTGGCTCAGCCCGGCCTGGTCGGCGAGCTGCTGCCTCCACGCCTGGTTGTATGCGCCGACGGCGACCTGGGCCTGCGTGATGGCGCGGGCCCCAGCGACGCCCGTCTGCGCGATGATGTCGGCCTCGATGGTGGCCGTGTCGAACGTACCGGCGAGGGCGGCGCGGGTGGCGATCTCGGCCGTGGCTTCGAACAGCTCGCGGTTGACCTTGCTCAGCGCCGACTGGAAGCCCTCGCTGAGCGTCTTCGTGACCTGGGCGCGGGCGGTGGCCTCGTTGACGCCGATGGTCGAGACGCCGCGGGCGTCGTAGAAGCTGCGGGTGAGCTGGACGACGTCGCGCGTGCGGGCTGCGACGTCCGCGGCGAGCTGCTGGGCGGCTGCGCCGTAGGTGCCGGCGAACGTCTCGCGGAGCGCAGCATCGAGGTCGCCGCGGTCGATGAAGGCGGTGAGCTCGTCGCCCGTGAGGTCGAGGCTCAGGCGCTGGACGAGGTCGAGGACAGCCTGGACGTACGAGCGCTCGAGGGCGGGGCGCGTGGCGGGAGCGCCGGCGCGGCCGATGGCGTCGGCGACGGCGGTCTCGAGCGCTTCGATCTGGGTGACGACGTCGTCCATGTCAGGCAGGCTGGACGACGCGGACGCGCTCGAGAGTCTTGAAGGTGTCGCCGTTCGGGAGGACGCGTTCGCGGAGCGTCCGGTCGAACAGGTTGCGGGTGTTGAGGGTCTGGACCGTGTGGCCCCATCCCTCCGGTGGCGTGCTCTGGTAGGCCCGTTCGGTGGTCTCGAAGACGTGCAGGCTCTGGCCCTTGCACATCCGGACGCGGGTGACCATCTCGCCGTGCCTCGACGTGGCGAGGACACGCGATGGCGACTCGCAGGCGGGACAGTGGATGCCGTATCGGCTTCGGAGGGGCATCTCGGGGGCGGTGCGGAGGCGGTAGCTACTCACGGAGACGGCTGCCCACAAGATGCGGACAGCCGTCGGGGCTGGATCAGGAGTCGGCAGGTCGGACGGTAATGTGAAGCTCGGCGAGCAAACCGTCGACGGTCGTATCGAGGCCGATGATGGCGTCGTAGACGCGGTTGGCCTCGCTGATCTCGTCGTCGTCGCGGTGGTCGAACTGCTCGACGCCGAGGATGGCGCACGCCTCGTGCATGGACTCGTGGAGGATGGCGTCGAGGGCCTGGGTCCGATATGCCAACTCCACGAGGCGCGCGCGTTCCTGCTGCGTGATGACCAGCCGAGAGGGGGCGGTGCTCATTCGGGCTCGGGGGTCAGGAGGTCCAGCGTGGTCTTCTCGCCGGACGTGACGGGCGTGATGTCGAGCGACTCGCCGGTGCGGCCGTAGGAGATGCCCTTGAGGCGGGGGCGGTCCTTGAGGAGGGCCTTCTTGTCGAGCTTCGGGGGAGGGGATGAGAGGAACTGGAGCTTCCGTGCCTTCAAGAGGCGGGCGACGATGGCCGCCTCCTGGCCCTTCTCGACCAGGACGGACTCGGGGCGCTGGCGGATGACGAGGACGCCGCCGGGGATCTCGATCGTCGTCTCGTCGCCGAAGAGGACGCTGCGCTTGCTGGCGACGTAGGCGGCGATCTGCTTGTGCTGCTCGGTGAGCGCGGTCTGGAGCTCGGTGCAGAGCGGCTGGTGAGTTTCGAGTACTGCGGCCTCGGCCGCGGACTTGGTGGTGACCGCCTCGGCGAGCGCGGCCTGGATCTCGCCCGCGCGGCGCATGCCGCGGTCGAGGGACTTGAGGGAGGTGACGGGGATCGACTGCATGGTTTTGGAGAGCTAGGCCGCCTTCACGGCGGTGAGGTGCTGACGGGTCTGGGTGGCGGCTGCGATCTTGTCGATCGCGGCCTGGACCTGCGGGGAGGCCGGGTGGCCGTCGCCGTCCTGGATGGCTTCGTGGACGGTCGTCTTCGGGACGCGGGCCTCGTCGGCGATGGCCTTGAGCGAGACGCCGAGCGACGCCTTCTGCTCGGCGAGCGTGGGGCGGACGGTGCGCTCGTCGAGGACGTCGACGCCGGCGCGGCGCGCGTCGCGGAGGGTCTGGCGGACGAACTGGTTCATCGCCTCCGGCAGCCGGTGCGCGGCCGCGATGCGGGAGCGCGTCTGCGCCTCGATCTGGTCTCCGAAGACCGTCTCGAGGTAGCGGACGCGCTCGGCCGGCGTCATCCAGCCGTGGTCCTCGTCGAGCGGGAGGACGTCGCAGCGCCAGCCGATCTCGTTGCGCCGGCTGAGCGTGTCCGCGAGGGACGGGTGCCCGAGCAGGACGACCGAGAGGAGTGGCGCGACGCCGGCGAAGTCGCGCTCGCGGAGGCGCTTGAGCGCGCTGAGCGTCTCGCCGTGGAGGCGGTGGGCGTCGTCCACGACGAGGCAGACGCGGCGGCGCTGGACCTTGACGGCCTGCCCGAGCAGGCGCACGGCCTGGTGGCTGAGCGCGCTGCTCGAGCGCTTCGGCTCCTCGCCGAGGGCGAGGATGACGTCGCGGAGGATGGAGCCGATGGTGACCTGGCGGTCCGAGAGGTCGACGGACTGGATGACGGTGACGGCCTGGCCCTCGAGCAGCTGCTTGACGCGGCGCATGAGGTGGGTCTTGCCGGCACCGTAGTCGGCGGTGACGGCGACGAAGCCGACGTCCTCGATGGTCTTCTGGATCTCGTGGGCGTAGAGGTCGCCGGTGGGGCTTACGAAGTGCTTCACGGGGTAGGTTTGGAATCGGAGCCGTGGGGCTCCTGTGAGAGGCGGGGCCGTCCGGTGCTTCCCGGCGTGGGCGGCCCCGCCCGTGGGCTATGCGGATGCTTTGGTGTTCGCCGCGATCTCGCGCAGGTATTCCTCGCGGGCGCGGCACGCGCGGACGGCGGTCTCGAGGTTGCCGAGGCTGACCTGGTAGAGGACGACGACGGTGCCCTCCCCGTCGACCGTGTTCATGCGGAGGGTCACGGAGGACTGGCCGCTCGTCATCCCGCCGGGGAGGAGCGCCAGTTCGAACGTGTCGGCCACGAAGACGCTCGCGCTGTCGAGATCGGGCCAGCACGCATCACCGTCGAGGTGCATCGCGATGGCGGAGGTTGTGTTGAGCTTCATGGTCATCCCGCCTTCTGGCGGAGCTGTGAGATGAGGAACTGGACGGCCTGGTCGAGCTCGGCGCGCGTCGCGCCGGGGGCCTCGGCGCTCCCGGCGCAGAGGTCATCGAAGGCCCAGGCGTAGGCGGCGTAGCCGAGCCCGTGGGGCTCGAGCAGGGTGCCGACGTAAACCTTCGACTGGAAGGGCGACAGCCGCTCGCGCGGCGTGCCCAGGGGGGCGACCATCGGGCCGACGGGCGAGACGATCTCGGCCGGCGGCGGCGTGGCGAACAGGGGCCGGACGTTCGTCGGCATGGCCGGACGGACGGGCTCGGGCGCGCGGCCGGGCGTGCGGCCCTCGGCCATCTGCGCGCCGGACTGGCGGACGTTCACACGGCGGTCGACGGCGTCGACGTGGTGGGCCGTGGGGCCGTGCGAGAAGTCGCCGTAGGGCGCGATGGTCTCGGGCTCCAGGAGAAACGGCTTGCAGTGCGTGTCCCGGAGCACGGCGCGGACCTCGCCGCCCATCGACGGCATCACGAGGATGATCGTCTTCGGCGGGACGCTCACCGGATCGCCGTCGGCGGTGCGGACGACGCGGGGGACGCTGTACGAGACGTTCTCGAGGCTGACCGTCCCGTAGGCGGTCACCGTTCGTTCCTCGACCCGGTAGGCGAGGCGCAGCAGATCGGCGTTGTCCAGCTCGCGCGCCGGGTACATCCGGAGGCTCTCGATGTACGCCTGCTCGCGCGTGAGGCGCGGGCGGTTGGAGCACTGGCGGGCCTGCCCTTCCGAGACGCACCAGTCCCGCAGGAGCGCGTTGTAGTCGCTGAGGAGGATGCGCTTGCCGCGTCCCATGTCCTCGGCGAGCGGGAGCTCGAAGTCGGTCCAGATGTGGCGGAAGCGGTTCTCGACCTTGCCCTGGCTCTCCTTCGATGCGCCGCGGAACGAGATGCCGGCCTGCACGAGCGCGGCGTGCGCGGCCTTGCCCTCCTGAAACGACCCGTGGTCGGTCTGGAGCAGGTGCGGCATGTGCCGGAAGTGGCGGGCCGGCTCCTCGGCGAGGTCCGCGCCCTCGAAAAGGTCCTGCAGGAACCAGAGGCCGAGGTGGACGCTCTCGCCGGCGGCCGGATAGACGCGGACGAAGTTGAGGCCGGAGTAGTCGTCGACGGCCGAGACGACCCACGTCCGGAGGGCCTTGTTGTTGGCCTTGTAGCTGTGCTCGCGGCCGTCGACGACGAGCTCCCAGTCGTCGCCCTTCCGGCCCTTGAGTTGGAAGTACTCGCTGCGGGAGAAGTCCATCATCACGCGCTGGAGCGCGAACTCGGCGGCGACGCGGCGGAAGCGTCGCGGGTCGTCCAGGCGGCGCTCGCGCATGATGCGGTTGATGGTCGAGGCGCTCGGGACGTGCTCGGCAGGCACGCCGCGGCGGGCGAGCTTCTCGCGGATGCGACGGCTCG
Organism: Rubricoccaceae bacterium; assembly: GCA_043789155.1. Lineage (GTDB taxonomy): Bacteria > Bacteroidota > Rhodothermia > Rhodothermales > Rubricoccaceae > DASVSE01. Next base: position 6,014 of record JAYWIE010000585.1, read on the forward strand.
AGATGCGCCGCTCGTCGGGGTTGAGGGCTCGGCCACGCTGGATGATCTCCTCGCAGAGGTCGAACACGTAGGCCGGATAGGTCGGCTCGGCCTGCGTCGTGACCTGCTTGGCGCGGCCGGCCTTCTGGCGGATGCGGCGGTAGAGAGTGGCCGCGGAGCAGCCGATGGTCGCGGCGTGACGCTCGAGCACGGCCGCTTTGCCCCCGCCTCCGGGCGCGGCCTGCCACTCGCCCCGGATCTCGGCGAGGATGGCGTCTGAGATGGCGAACGCTTTCCGGCTCATGCTCCGGCCTCGGCTGCGCGGCGCGCGCGGGCGCGCTCGCGCTCCTCCTCGGCGACCTTGCCCCAGCGCGCCTGCTGGTTCTTCGTCCGGGGGTTCTTGATGCCGACGACGTACTCGAGGCCGGTCAGGATGACGGTGGCCTCGGCCCGCGTGAGCGAGGTGACCATGGAGGGCTTCGAGACCTGGCGCTCGATGAAGCCGATCAGGCGCTTCGGGTCCGACGTCCAGTCGGCGAGGTCCTCGAGGTGAGCGAGGTAGTCCGCCTGGGCCTGGACGATCATGCCGCGCGCGCCGGAGACGAGGTAGCGGCCGTTCGTCTTGCCCTTGCGCCGGCCGGGGCCGGCGGGCGCGGCCGGGCGGTCGTAGAGGTCGCCCTTGGGGTCGGGCCAGCCGAGGCCGCGGAAGCGGGCGAGCAGCGTCACGCGGCCGCGGTCCGAGAGAAAGCGGGCGCTGGGGTTCTCGCCGGGCGGGCAGGTGTCGCCGACCTCCGACATGACGTCGCCGACGAGCGCGCGGTAGTCGCCGCCGGCCATGCCGAGGGTCTTCACCGCCCAGCTCTTGGCGATGTGGATCTTGGCGAGCTGACCGCCTCGGCGGGCGTCGTCGCGGGTGGGCTTGCGCTGTGCGGCCATGACTGGGTGGTCTAGACGTCGGCCGTGGCCGAGTCGTCGTTGCCAAAGGGGTTCGTGGTCGTGAGCGAGACGGGCGGCTGGACGCCGCCGTGGACCCAGAGCCAGACGGGGCCGCCGGCGGCGATCCTGGCGCGCTCCTCGTCGCTGGGCTCCCAGCAGGAGACGATGACGGCGCTCGTGAGCGGCGACGGCACGCGGCAGGCCGGAAGCCCGTCGCAGTCGTCCATTCCGTCGGGCGCGACGTAGAGGACGTTGGACTCGGGGAAGTCGATGGGCTTCATCAGGCGTGGGAGCTGTGGTGCAGGCCGGCGA
>JAYWIE010000586.1:0-2056 GCA_043789155.1 Rubricoccaceae bacterium
CTCGGCGATCCCGGCGGAGGCCGTCGCCGCGACGATCCTCCACTGCCTCGGCGCGCCGGACTCGACGCTGATTTCCGAAGTCGTGATGCGCCCGATGGCCGTCTGACGGCCGGGCTCGCGCCCCAACCTGTGCCTCACTCTGGCGCGCCGTAGCGCTGCACGCGCGTCTCGATGGACTCGGCGGCGTTGCGCGCCCGCATCTCCGCGAGCCGGGCCGCGACGCGCGCCTCGTAGCCCTGGTCCGAGGGCTCGTAGAAGAACGTGCCCTGCATGCCGCCCGGGAGGTACTGCTCGGGCACGTAGTGGTCCTGGTAGGCGTGCGGGTACTTGTAGCCCACGCCGTGGCCGAGGCCCTTCTTGTCGCGGGACGCGTCCTTGAGCGGGTTCGGGACGTCGCCCGTCGGCTCCCGTTCGACGTGCTCGAGGGCCGCGAAGAAGGCGAAGGCCGAGTTGGACTTGGGGGCCGTCGCGAGGTAGAGGCAGCACTCGGCGAGCATGAAGCGCCCCTCGGGCATGCCCACGACGTCGAAGGCCTGCTGGCACGCGACGGCCATCCGGACCGCGTTGGGGTCCGCCATGCCGACGTCCTCGCAGGCGAAGATGAGCAGCCGGCGCAGGATGAAGCGCGGGTCCTCGCCGGCGTAGACCATGCGCGCCATCCAGTACAGCGCCGCGTCGGGGTCGCTCCCGCGCAGCGACTTGATGAAGGCCGAGACGGCGTCGTAGTGCGCGTCGCCGTCCTTGTCGTAGAGCACGGCCCGCTTCTGGATCGAGTCCTCGGCGACGGCGAGGCCGACGTGGACTGCCCCGTCCGCCCCGGCCGGCGTCGTCTCGACGGCGAGCTCGAGCGCGCCGAGCAGCGACCGGGCGTCGCCGTTGGCCGTGTTGACGAGGTGGTCGAGCGCGTCGTCGTCGATCCGGACCGCGCGCGTGCCGTAGCCGCGGTCCGCGTCGGCGAGGGCCTGCCGGACGACGTTCCGCAGGTCGTCCTCGCTCAGCGGCTGGAGCTCGAAGATGCGGCTCCGGCTCACGAGCGCCTTGTTGACCTCGAAGTACGGGTTCTCGGTCGTCGCGCCGATGAACACGACGGTCCCGTTCTCGACGTGCGGCAGCAGGGCGTCCTGCTGGGCCTTGTTGAAGCGGTGGACCTCGTCGACGAACAGGATCGTGCCCTGGCCGTGGAGGCGCAGGCGCTCGCGCGCGGCCTCGACCTGCTCGCGGATGTCCTTGACCCCGGCCAACACCGCGTTGAGGCTCGCGAAGTGCTTGCGCGTCGTCCCGGCGACGATGCGCGCGAGCGTCGTCTTGCCCGTGCCGGGCGGGCCGAAGAGGAGCAGGCTCGTCACACGGTCCGCCTCGACCGCGCGCCGCAGCAGCGTCCCCGGCCCGAGGATGTGGCCCTGCCCGACGAACTGGTCCAGCGTGCGCGGGCGGAGGCGGTCGGCGAGCGGGGCCGAGCGGGCGCGGCGGGCGTCGGCGGCGGCGTCGAAGAGGTCGGACATGCCCGAAGCTACCGGCGCGCGCGGGGCGTCGGGCCCGTCGGCCGGCGCGCGGAGGCGTCGAGCATGGGTGCCGCGGGTACGGTGCCGCCGTGGACCGGCCCAGAGGTGCCGCCGAGTCGACCGCGTTCGGCAACTCGGGTACCTTCCCGAAACTCCTCCACCCTCGCCCCATGACCGACGCCCTCGCCTACGCCCGCGACCACGCCGACGCCTTCGTCGGCCAGCTCACGGACTGGCTCCGCATCCCCTCCGTCTCGACCGACCCCGCGCACGACGCCGACACGCGCCGCGCGGCCGAGTGGCTCGCCGCCGACCTCCGGCGCATCGGCCTGACGACCGTCGAGATCATGGAGACCGGCACCGAAGACGCGCCCGGCCACCCGGTCGTCTACGCCGAGCGCCACGTCTCGGACAGCCTGCCGACGGTCCTCGTGTACGGCCACTACGACGTCCAGCCGCCGGACCCGCTCGAGCTCTGGACGTCCCCGCCGTTCGAGCCCGTCATCCGGGACGGCAACATCGTCGCCCGCGGCTCCGCCGACGACAAGGGGCAG
>JAYWIE010000587.1:0-2051 GCA_043789155.1 Rubricoccaceae bacterium
CTACGGCATCGAGCGCCTCGGCGACCCCGCGGCCGAGGAGGCCGCGCCCGTCGACCTGCCCGCCGTCCAGGCCGCGCGCCTCGCCGCCTGAGATGGACGCGCAGCGCTCCCTGTTCGACCTCCCGCCACCGCCCCGGCCCGAAGATCTCGGGCCGGACGCGACGCACGAGGAGCGCGCCTGGGCCTTCCGGCACGCCGAGCCCGCCGTCTTCGGCGAGTTCGCCCGCCGCGCCCGCCGCGCCGCCGAGGCCGGCCTGGAGCACTACTCCCACCGCGCCATCTGGGAGGCGATGCGCTACCACTACGACTTCGAGCACGTCGACCCCGGCCCGAAGCTCAACAACAACCACCTGCCCTTCTTCGCGCGCTGGGCGATGGACGAACGCCACGTCCCGCCCGGCTTTTTCCACACCCGCGCCCGATGACGACCGACGTCAACAGCCTCCGCGAGTCGCTCGGCGATGCCACCGGCATCACCGTCCGCTCGGCCAAGAAGTACCTCATGCGCTCGGGCCTCGAGCTCGTGCCGCAGCGCCCGCCGCTCGGCGAGCTCCACGCCCGCGTCTTCTACCGCGGCACCGAGTGCGCCCGGCTGGACCCCATCGACGGCGGCTGGACCTACGAGGGCGCGCGCCACCGCTTCTCGACGCTCGCCGGCGGCGTGCTCTACGTCGCCTGCGCCCACATCGAGACCGCGAAGCCCCGATGACGCGCGCTGCCACCGAGACCGCGATCCGGCTCGTCTCCGATCTCCGCGTGACTCACGCCACGCCCGGCGACGTCCGCCGCACCCTGGTCCGCGTCGCCGAGCTCCTCGACCCCGAGGTCCAGGACGCCCTCCTCGACGTCGTCCGCGAGGCGCTCCGCGCGGCCGTGCTGCACGGCCCGCTGCCGAACGACATGCACCGCCGCCTCGGCGTCCTCACCGAGGAGGTGATGGAGCTCGCCCAGGCTACGAACGATCACGCCTGGAAGCGCCCGAACGCCGCAGCCGTCCGGACCGAGACGGTCCAGGTCGCCGCCGTCGCGCTGCGGATGATCCCCGCCCACGACCGCTTCACCATCACGTCCCCCCAGAAATGAGCAGCCTCCAACTCGTCGTCCACGACGCCCCCACAGACGAGCCCGACGGACACGAGGGCACCCGGGTGCCCTCCTCCGGCCGGATGATCATCCGCGACACCGAGACCGGCGACGTCGTCGAGATCACGCCCGAGATGCGCGCCCGCGCCGCCGCGGCCCGCCGGCTGATCGAGCAGGCCACGCTCGCCAAGTCGATCGCGCTCGCCACCGTCGCAGAGGAGCGCCTCTACCTCGCCGACGGCTACGGATCGTTCAAGGACTGGGTCCTGCTCGAGCTCGGCACGAGCTACTCCAGCGCCAAGGAGTACGTCAAGATCGGACGACGCATCGGGCCGCTGCTTCCGGGCCTCACCTCCGGCGACGGACTGGCCTCCGAGGCACCCCAACTGGCAGAAGGCCACCCGAGTGGCCTCGATTCTGAGCGCTCAGAAGCGATTTCGGGTCTCGGCTACAAGAAACTGGTCGCCCTGACCCGCCTCGACGAGGCCAAGTTCGCCGACGTGGTCGAGCGCGGCGTCGTCACCCTGGGCAACGAGGACTTCACCCTGGACGACCTCCAGGACATGTCCAACCGCGAGGTCGCCGCGCGCGTCCGCGACGAGATCACGCCTCTCAAGGCGCAGCTCGCCGAGCAGGCCGCGGCCATCGAGACGCTCGAGGCCGAGAAGGCTGCACTTCTCGCCGACGCGGACGCCAGCGCCAAGACCGTCGCCGACGCGCGTGCCCTCGAGGCCGAGCTCGGCCCGCGCGCCTCGCTGCTCGCCGACAAGCGCCAGCGCGTCACCGACCTGCGCGACATCGTCGACCGCTTCCTCCCGGCGCTGCTCGCGACGGGCGTCGAGCCGTCCGACCCCGAGACGCTCCAGCACGACCTCATGTCGCTGCTGGACAAGCTCGACCTCTGCACCGAGCGCGCCCGCGACACCTACGCCACGGTCCAGGCCGCCCTCGCCGGCCTGCACCACAGC
>JAYWIE010000588.1:0-2047 GCA_043789155.1 Rubricoccaceae bacterium
CTACGTCGCGGCGGCGCTGCTCGTGTTCCTGCTGTGGGCGTACCGCGGCGCGCTGATGCCGCTCGTGCGGCCCGACGCGCAGCCGCTCGCCTGACGCGAGCGCGGCTAGATTCGACGAGAGAGTCGCGCGTAGCTTCGCCGCGCTGCCGCGTCTCCTCCGTCGCCCCCGATGTCCTTTATCGCTGAGATCACTGAGCGCTCGCTGCCGCGCGACCGCCAGGCCGTGCTGGCCGGCGTGCTCGTGCGCGAGCTGAACGTCGAGCCGGAGGAGGCCGAGCTGACGGCGCTCGTGATGCCGGCCCTCGTCGGGCCGTTCGAGACGGCGGCGGACCGCGACGCCTTCCTCGTGGCGCTGGCCGAGGCGGGCTTCGCCGCGCGCCCCGGCTCGGACGAGGCCCCGACCTACGCGCCGCCCGCATACGCGCCGTCCGCATACGCGCCGTCCGCATACGCGCCGCCCGCATACGCGCCGCCCGCTCAGCACGCGTACACGCAGCCGGTGGCCGCCCCGCCCGTCCCGCCAGCCACCGCGCCGCCGCCCTACGGACCCGTGGCCGCGTCCTCCGGCAACGGGACCCTCATTGGCGTCGCAGTCCTGCTCGCCGTCATCGCGGCCGCGCTCGCCGTCGCCGTGCTGACGCAGGACACGCGCGACGCAGCGGTCGAGGCCCCCGTGGCCGACACGCCGCCCGGCGGCTCGGGGCCCGCCGACGGCGACCCGGAGACCATCGACGTCGGCGAAGCGCCGGCCCCGGCCCGGACCGACGACGCCGACTTCGCGCTCGGCTTCAGCCCGCGCCGCGGCGTCAACTGGGACGTCTTCACGGCGCGCTCGGTCACGCGCTACGCGAGCGCGCCCAACGGCACCCCGGTCCCGATCCGCGACAACCCGAGCGCCCGACACGGGACGGTCGTCGGCGAGGTCGCGCCGGGCGACGGCGTCACGACGGGCGGGTGCCTGCCGCAGAGGCCCGAGGACGGCGGCCGCTGGTGCCAGCTCGAGGACGAGGCCGGCTGGGTCTACGACCGCTACCTCACGTCCGCCCCGCGCCGCCAGGCCTCGCCGCCAAACAGCGGCGGCGGCATCCAGACGGTCCGGCTGGACGACGGGCAGACCTCGCTGCGCCTCTCCGAGGGCGGCCAGACGTGGAACCTGCCGCGCCCGCTCTCGGCCAGCGTCTCCATCAGCGACGTCCGGCGGACCACGCTCGCCGGCCGCAGCATCGTCCAGTTCACGGCGCGGGACCCGCGGTGGACGACGACCTACTTCTGGGAGTACCGCCAGGGCCTGCTCCACTTCGTCGGCGACGACGGGCGCGGGACGACCAACATCTCGGAGGCTCCAGGTTCGCGCGCCATCATCCAGGCGGCGCTCGGCTACGTCCCCGACGACGGCGTCGTGCGCGGCAGCGGCGACGCCTCGCGCGCACCGACGCGCGAGGCGCCTCGCACCGCGCCGCGTCTCTCGACGGCCAACGTGCCCAACGTGATCGTGATGGGCTCCTACGCGCCCGGCGACGAGGCCGCCCTCAACGCGCGCTACGCGCAGGCACAGCTCACCGGCCTCACGCTCCAGGTCGTCCCGGCGTCGACGTACGGCATGAACGGCGACTACCGCGTCATCGTCGCCGGCCCCTACGACCGCGACACGGCGCTGCGGCTGCTGGAGCAGGTCCGCCAGACCATCCCCGACGCCTTCCGCAAGGCCCTCGACTGAGCCCTCAGCCGACGCGGCCGGGCGTCGGGACCTCGTAGCGGTCGCCGACGACGCGGACCTCGGCCGGCGCGAGCGCGGCGAGCGTGGCCGGCGTCGCGGTGCCGTCGAAGCACGGCGCGAGCTCGCGGAACTGCGCCGGGGCCATCGGCTGCGGCAGCAGCCAGTGCCGCCCGTCGAGCGCGACGAGCCAGTGCTCGACCGGGCTCGCCCCGCCCTGCGCGCCCAGCGCGACCGGCGTCGCCTGCGAGTTGGCGTCGCGGTAGACGGCCGTGACGAGCGCGCCCGGCAGCGCCGTGCGGGCGCGGCCGGCGAAGAACTCGACCTTGCCCA
>JAYWIE010000589.1:0-7183 GCA_043789155.1 Rubricoccaceae bacterium
CGTAGCTGTGGCCGCCCGAGCGGCGGTACACCGGGCACGTGTTGAGGCACGCCGCGCAGCGGATGCAGCGCAGCGAGGCGCGGAAGCCCGGCCGCGCGAGCTGCTCCGTCCGCCCGGCGTCCACGAGGACGATGTGGACCTCGGTGCCGGGGCGCGGGCGGCGCAGGTGCGACGTGTAGACCGTCAGCGCCTGCCCGGTCGCGCTCCGCGCGAGCAGCCGCAGGAACACGGCGAGGTCCGCGCGGCGCGGGATCACCTTCTCGATGCCGACCGAGACGATGTGCAGCGGCGGCAGGTGCATCCCGAGGTCCGCGTTGCCCTCGTTCGTGCACACGACCACCTCGCCCGTCTCGGCGACGACGAAGTTGGCACCGGTGACGGCGGCCTCGCCCTCGAGGAAGCGCGCGCGGAGGTGCGTGCGCGCCGCCGCGGTGAGCCGGTCCGGGTCGTCCTCTCCTTCCGGCGTCCCAAGGTGCTCGTGGAAGATGGCCCCGACCTCGCCGCGCGTCTTGTGGATGGCCGGGAGCACGATGTGGCTCGGAGGCTCCTCGGCGAGCTGCACGATGTGCTCGCCGAGGTCGGTGTCCACGACGGCGACGCCCCGCGCGGCGAGGTACGGGTTCAGCCCGCACTCCTCGGTCAGCATCGACTTGCTCTTGACGACGCGGCGGACGTTGCGCGTGACGAGCAGGCCGTGGACGATCCGGTTGTGCTCGGCCGCGTCGCGCGCCCAGTGGACCGTCGCGCCGTTGGCCGTCGCCGCCGCCTCGAACGCCTCGAGGTACGTGTCGAGGCGCGAGAGCGTGTGGTCCTTGATGGCCGCCGCGAGCGTCCGGAGCGTCTCCCACTCGGGCACGGCACCCGCGGCGCGGTCGCGCTTCTCGCGGACATGCCACAGCGCCGCGTCGTGCCAGTCCGTGCGCGGCTCGTCGGCGACGAACGCGGCCGAGGCGGCAGAGTGGTCGACGGGCGTCGTGCGGCGGAGCGTCGGGAGCGGGATCATGGCAGCGCGGGCACTCCGACGGGCGCTCCGGCGAGCACCTCGGCGACGTGGAGGAACGGGACGGCGTTTCCGCCGCGGCGGGCGAGTCCCTGCAGCTGCATCCCGCACGACGGGTCGGTCGTGACGATGGCGTCCGGCGGGGCGTCGCCCGTGCGTTCGCCGAACAGGTCGGCGAGGCGGTCGCGCCCGATCTTGGCCGAGAGCGCCGCCTCGGCGACGGCGAACGTCCCGCCGAAGCCGCAGCACTCGTCCGGCCGCGCCAGGTCCGTGATCGTCAGCCCGTCGACGACGCCGAGCAGGGCGCGGACCGCGTCGAACGGCGGGGCCTGGATCTCGGACGGCCGCGCGAGCCCGAGCCCGCGCAGGCCGTGGCAGCCGACGTGGAGCGCGACGCGCCCCGCGAACGCCGGCCGCAGCGCCGCTACGGCCTCGAGCCCGGCGACGTCGTGCAGGAAGCCGCACACCTCGCGCGTCGCCGCGCGCACGCGGGCGAGCGCCGCGCTGCCCTCGCCGGCCCGCGCCAGCGCGGCGTAGTGGTGCCGCACGTGCAGCGCGCAGCTCCCGGATGGCATCACGACGTGGTCGTAGTCCGCAAACGTCCGGACGAACCGGCGGGCGGCGTCGAGCCCGGCGCGCTCCATCCCCGCGTTCGCGACCGGCTGGCCGCAGCACGCCGCCCCCTCGGGCAGGGCGACGGCGTAGCCGAGCCGCTCCAGCACCTCGAGCGACGCGATCGCGGCGCGCGGGTAGAACTGGTCTACGAAGCAGGGGGCAAACAGCGCGACGGTCATGGCGGTCAGCGAAGGAAGGCCTCGGGCAGCCCGCCGTCGACGGTGATGATCTGGCCGGTCGTCCGGGTCAGGTCCGTGATGAGGCGGCGGATGGCCGTCGCCTGGTCCGCCGGCGTGATCGGCTGGTGCGTGAGCGTCCGCTCGGCGTAGAACGCCGCGAGCCGGTCGCGGAGGTCCTCGGTCGGCATCGCCGCGTCGTGCGCGACGCCGTACTTCGCCAGCGACGCGAGGACTCGGTCGCGGGGGAACATCGACGAGCCCGCGACGACCGTCGCGGGGGCAACGCCGTTGACGCGGACGGTGGGCGCGAGGGCGACGGCGAGCTCGCGGACGAGGTGGTTCGCCGCCGCCTTGGACGTGTCGTAGGCGAACGAGCCGGCCTTGGGCACGACGGCGTTGACGCTCGTCGTGAGGACGGCGCTGCCGCTGAGGCCCTGCGCCTCCCACACGCGCCGCGCCTCGTCCACGACGAGGAACGGCGCGGTGACGTTGACGGCGAAGGCCGTCGCCCACGCCGAGTCCGGTACGGTGCCGTCAGGCGCGGGCGTCGGGTAGTAGCCGGCTGTCATGACGACGTGGTCGATGCCACCGTAGGCGAACACGACGCGGTCGAGCGCGGCGCGGACCGACGCGCGGTCGGTCGCGTCGGTGCCGAGGCCGATGACGTCGCCCGCGCCCGAGAGGCCGGTCCCGGCCACGCCGATGCCCATCCCGATGCGGCCGACGACCGCCTCGGCCGTGGCCTCGGCCGCCCCGGCGTCGAGGTCCACGGCTGCCACGACAGCACCCTCGGCGACGAGCTGGTCCACGAGCGCGCGCCCGATGCCGCTGCCCGCGCCGACGACGACGGCGACCTGCCGCGCGAGCGCCTTCTCGGCGGGCATCCGCTGGAGCTTGGCCTCCTCGAGGAGCCAGTACTCGATGTCGAACGCCTCCTGGCGGTCCAGCGCCGTGTACGTCGAGATCCGCTCGGCCCCGCGCATCACGCCGATGGCGGCCGTGTAGAACTCGGCCGTGACGCGGCTCTCGGACTTCGACGCGCCCCACGCGATCATCCCGACGCCGGGGATCAGGATCACGCTCGGGCTCGACGCGCGCAGCGGCGGCGAGCCGGGGCGCGCGTGGGCGTGGTAGTAGTCGCCGTAGTCGGCCACGTACTGCTCGAGCCCCGCCCCGAGGGTCGTCCTGAGTGCCTCGATGCCTTCCGCCGGCGTCCAGCCGACGTAGAGCGGCTTGATCTTGGTCCGCAGAAAGTGGTCCGGGCAGGACGTGCCGAGTTGTGCGAGGCGCTCGGCGTCGTGCGAGCCGACGAACTCGAGGACCTCGTCCGTCGCCTGGACGGTCCCGATCATCCGTGCCTCGGCACCGCCGCCGGTGCCGGCGGAGACCCGGCCGCGGAGCCAGGGCAGGATCTCCGTCAGCACCGCGTCCCGCTCGGCATCGGGCAGCGGGGCCGTCTTCTGGCCGCCGAAGTCGGGCGCGCCGCCGGCCCGGGCGTCGAGGAAGTCCTGCGCGCGGCGGACGAGGTCGAGTGTGAGTTCGTAGCACGCCTTGTCGTCGTCGGCCCAGTTGATGAGGCCGTGGCCGCCCATTACGACGCCCTTCGCGGCGGGGTGCTCGCGGCAGATGCGCTCGAGCTCGAGGCCGAGTTCGAAGCCCGGCCGCAGCCAGTCGGTCCAGATCACGTCGCCGCCGTAGACCTCCTGCGTGAGCGCCGGCCCGTCGGCTGCCGTCGCGATCGCGATGACCGCGACGGGGTGCATGTGGTCGACGTGGCGGTACGGGATGTAGGCGTGGAGCGGCGTGTCGATCGACGGCGCACGCGGGTTGAGGGCGAACGACGCGTGCGGGTACATCGCCACCATCGCGTCCTCGGCCGGCGTCTTGGCACCGCGGCCATCCTTGCTCGCGTAGACGCTCTGGAGCGCGAGCAGCTGGCGGAGGTCCAGCGACGAGAAGTTGGCGCGCGTGGCCGTGCGGAGGTCGCCGCCGGAGCCCTTGACCCACATCACCTCGACGGCCTGCCCGGTGATCGGGTCCGCCATCTCCATCTTGGCCGACGTGTTGCCGCCGCCGGTGTTGGTGATCCGGGCGTCCTCGCCGAGGAGGTTGGAGCGGTACACGAGGCGGTCGACGGGGTCGAGCGTGGCGGCGTGGGCGTCGTCCCAGCGGCTGCGAAGGTAGTCGGTGGACATTTAAGGGTAGGTCAGGCCGTCGTGGCGGACGGCGCGTAGGTGTGGAGACGCGTGCTGGCGCGGACGGTCTCGCGGATCGTCGCGGGGAGCAGCCCGAGCGCGCGAGCGGTGACGAGGAGCGTGCCGGCCGCCGCCGCCTCGGCCGGCCCGGCGACGACGCGGCACCGGCAGGCGTCGGCCGTCATCTGGTTCAGCAGGGCGTTGCGCGCCCCGCCGCCGACGACGTGGAGCGTCGCGACGGGCGTGCCGGTGAGCGTTTCGAGCTCGCGGAGGGCCTGGCCGTAGCTCGCGGCGAGGCTCTCGAACACGAGGCGGACGAGCTCGCCGCGCGTGGCAGGGGCGGGGAGCCCGGCCGCGGCGCAGGCCGCACGGAGCCGGGCTGGCATGTCGCCGCGCCGCCCGAACTCGGGGGCGTTGAGATCGACCGTGCCGCCGAGCGAGTCCGCGGATTCCGCCTCGGCCACGAGTGCCTCGATCTCAAACCGGTCGCCGGCCTCGGCCCAGGCGCGTCGGCACTCCTCGAGCGCCCACAGGCCCGTCCGGTTCTTGAGAAAGCGGATGGTGCCGTCGATCCCGGCCTCGTTCGTGAAGCCGGCGCGGCGCGCGGCGTCGGTCAGGATCGGTGCGTCGAGCTCGGCCCCGACGAGCGACCACGTCCCGGAGCTGAGATATGCCCAGCCCGCTCCGCCCTCGGCCGGCACCGCGGCGACGGCCGCGGCCGTATCGTGCGAGCAGGCCGCCACGACGGCCGGCGGGTCCGCGGGGAGCGCGACGCCGGGCGGCAGCGCGTCCGCACGGAGCGGACCGAGGACGGTGCCGGGCGCGACGATGGGCGGCCACGCACCGGCGGAGAGCCCGACGCGCGCCATCAGGTCCGCGTCCCACTCGCCCGTCGTCACGTCCATCGCCTGCGTCGTGCTGGCGAGGGTGCGCTCGGCGACGGCCCGCCCGCTGAGGCGGTAGAGGAGAAAGTCGGCCAGCAGGAGGCGGCAGGACGTGGCCGCGAGCATCTCGGGCGCGTCGTCGCGGTCGGCGAGCAGCTGGAGGAGCGTGTTGAACTCCAGCTGCTGGAGCCCCGTTCGGGCGTAGAGCTCGCCGGCGGGGACCATGCCCAGCACCTCGGCGATGCGCCCGGCCGTGCGGCCGTCGCGGTACGAATAGGGGTCGCGGAGCGGCTGCCCGTCGGCCCCGAGCGGAACGTAGTCGACCGCCCACGTGTCGACGGAGACCGCGCGGAGGTCCGGGGCCAGCGCCAGCGCCGCCGCGAGGCCGGTCTGGATTTCCCCCCAGATCGCCTCCAGGTCCCAGAACAGGTGGCCGTCCCGCTCGGCGAGCGGCGTCTCGAACCGATGCACGTCGCGCATTTCGAGGCACCCGCCGGCGAGCGTCCCGAGCACGGCTCGGCCGCTGGACGCGCCGAGGTCGAAGGCAAGCAGGTGCGCGGTGGTGTCCATCAGAGGCTCTGTGGCGGCACGTACCCGCCCGAGGCGTCTGAGGCGCGCTCGGCCGCCTTCGCGGCGCGGTACCCGCTGGCCCGGAAGGCCGCGATGGGGTCGATCTCGCCCCAGTTGAGCCGCCGCGCCTCCGCGACGAGCGGGCGGACGTCCGTCTCGAAGGCGTCCTTGAGCGTCTTCTCCGCCATCAGCACATCGCCCGCGTCCTGGTAGCCTGCGAGCGCGTCGGCGTCGACGAGGAGCGCCTTCGCGTAGGCCTGCTGGAGCTGGTCGACGGTCTGGAGGAGCGCCTCGGCAGGGTCCTTGAGGTTGTGGCTCTGGTCGATCATGTACGCCGGGTCGAAGCCCGCCCGCCCGTCCCGTGCCGCCAGCACGAGCTCGTGGAAAACCAGGAAGAGCCGGTAGGGGCGGACCGAGCCGGCCGTGAGGTCGTCGTCGCCGTAGGCCGCATCGTTGAAGTGGAAGCCGCCGAGCCTGCCCGCCCCGATGAGGCGCGCCACGACGAGCTCGACGTTCGTGTTCGGGAGGTGGTGGCCGAGGTCGACGAGGCACTGCGCGCGGTCGCCGAGGGCCTGCGCGAGCATCAGCGACGAGCCCCAGTCTTGGACGACGGTCGCGTAGAAGGCTGGCTCGTAGGGCTTATGCTCGGTAAAGAGCCGCCAGTCGGCGGGCATCCCGGCGTAGACGTCGTGGAGCCCGTCGAGAACACGGTCGAACGACTGCCGGAGAGAGGCCTGTCCGGGAAAGTTGGAGCCGTCGGCGAGCCACACGGTGATCGCCTTAGACCCGAGCGCCTCGCCCACCTCGACCACGTGCTGCATGTGCTCGACGGCCTGCCGGCGGACGGCCGCGTCCGGGTGGCTCAGTGAGCCGAGCTTGTAGCTGTGCGCTTGACCGGGCTGGTCCTGAAACGTGTTCGAGTTGACCGCATCGAAGCCGATGCCGAGGCGCGAGGCGTGGTCGCGGAGCGCGGCCGGGTCCGCGGGCTCGTCCCATGGGATATGGAGCGAGACGGTCGGCGTGGCACCTGTCAGGCGGTGAATCTCGGCGACGTCGTCCAGCTTCTCGAACACGTCGCGCGGCTCGCCCGTGCCGGGGAAGCGGCCGAAGCGGGTCCCGCCGGTCCCAAGCGCCCAGGAGGGGAGGGCCACGCTGAAGCGCCGAACGGCCTCGACGGTGTCGTCGGTGCGCGGCCTGTGCCGGTCGAGGCGCTCGCGCAGCGTGGCGAGGTCTGCACGGTGGTCGGCATCGGACAGGGACACGAGAGGCGACATGGGAGCGGGGGCGTCGGTGTTTCAGACGCTGCGCGTGAGGTGGTGAAGGCCCCGCAACGTCTGCATCACGGGGCGACGGCGCTCAGGGGCGTTCCGATGGCCTCCTCCACCCGGGCCGAAGCGGCGTGCGAATGATACTCGCCGGGCTTCAAACGTTCAACACCTGAATCATTGTTTACCATTTGAAACAGTTGCATCTGACTGGGTGCTTGCTCCCGCTCCGGCTGCACATGGAAGGGACCAGCATAGACGTGGTTCCGGATCGCTGCGCGTCCCGTCCGTCGGAGTCCAATCATACTGACCTGGCACCCAGGTTCCCGGTCACGTAGTGAATCCTGTGGGTTGGGGGTGGAGTGAACCCGCTTCGGCGGACAGTTTAGGAGCTTGAGGCGGCGAGCGCCTCGCGGCGTTCCCGCTCGTGCGTGACCGGCGAGCCGTAGCCCAGCGCCGAGTGGCGGCGACGCGG
>JAYWIE010000590.1:0-7160 GCA_043789155.1 Rubricoccaceae bacterium
CGCGCCGAGGTCGAGGTCATGTCGGCCTTCTCGGCGCACGCGGACGAGCCCGGGCTGGTCTCGTTCATCGGCGCGCTCGACCGCGGCCGCCTCCAGCGCGTCTTCCTCGTCCACGGCGAGCCGGACCGCCAGGCCGCCCTCGCCGAGGCGCTCGCGGGAGCCGGCATCGCAGACGTGACGGCCCCGGCCCGCGGCGAGACGGTCGAGCTGGCGTAGAGGCCCGGGCGGCTACCGGAGCAGCGTCACCATCCGGGCCGAGACGCGGCCACCGACCGAGACGCGGACCACGTACGTGCCCGCCGCGAGGCCACCGAGGTGGAGCGGGATGCGCGACGCGCCGGCCGCGACGGCCTCGGTCCGCGGGGCCGCGACGGCGCGGCCGAGCAGGTCGACGACGTCGATGCGGACCGGCGCGGCCTCGGCGAGCGTGAGCGAGAGCGTCGGCGAGGCGCGCGTCGGGTTGGGCGAGAGCACGACCTCGAGGCCGGCCGGCGCGGCCTCGCCCGCCGCCGTGGCCCGCACGAAGGCCAGCTCGTCGAACGCGAGCGCGTAGCCCGGCCCGGTCGGGCCGACGATGGCGACGACGATCTCGAGAAGCCGGCTCGCGTCGAAGCCGTCGTTGCGGCCGGGGAAGACCGAGTTGTCGTCCGTGAACGCCGACAGCGGGACCGAGACGTCCCGCCAGCCCGAGGCCCCGGCGACGGTGACGAGCGCCTGGTACTCGTCCTCGACGCCGCCGTCGTAGAGGCCGTTGCCGTTGACGTCCTCGTGGAGGTTGAGCTCGAGCGTGAGCGGCAGGTTGCCCGCCTGGACGGTCGGCCGCAGCTTGAACGTGAGCACGGCGGCCCCCGAGGCGTTCATCGTCCCGGGGTCGCCCGCGAACACGACGCCCGCGTAGCCCCCCGTCCCCGCCGGGGCGATGCCGACGTTGACGGCCCGGTTCTGCGCCCCGCCCGCGTCCGCCGTCGGGCCGACGCCGACGCCCGCGCCGGTCTCGCTGAACGTGAACACGTTGCTCAGGTCGCCGTCGTCGAACGTGTCGAAGACGAGCCCGGTGTCGCGGCGGTAGACGCGCACCCAGTCGTACTGCGCCTCCGCCGGGAGCGCGGCCGGGTCCAGCGGGCCGGCCCACGCGAGGGTCGTCGCCCAGATGTTCATCATGAGCTGCTGCGGCAGATACGGCACCTGCGCCGGGTTCTCGCTCTGCTGCACCAGCACGCCGTCCACGAACCAGCGGACGATGCCGGGCTCCCACTCGAACGCGTAGACGTGGAAGGCGTCGGCGGCGGCGTACGGCAGCGGCGTCTCGCGGGGGAACGGCGGCACCTCGTAGGGCACGTTGGCGGTGCCCGCGTTGTAGAAGATGTTGGCCTGCATCGCGCGCGTGTTGCGCCCCTTGAACTCGATGTCGATCTCCTGCCACGGGTCGTAGCGGTACGTGAAGAGCGACGAGACGACGCCGGACCCGCGGGCCGCCTTCATGCGCGCCTCGAAGCGGCCGTAGCGGAAGAAGCCCGTCTGGTTGTCCGTGCGCAGCTCGGCCCCGCTGTAGGGCCGCGAGCCCGCCGGCTG
The DNA here is from genome assembly GCA_043789155.1 of Rubricoccaceae bacterium. Lineage (GTDB taxonomy): Bacteria > Bacteroidota > Rhodothermia > Rhodothermales > Rubricoccaceae > DASVSE01. The sequence goes on from JAYWIE010000590.1 coordinate 1,573, forward strand.
CCGCGTGAGGCGCAGCGTGAGCAGGCCGTCCGCGACGACGACGTTCTGCGGGACGAACTGCGCCTCGTTGCCGTCGAACGTATGCGCGCCGACGTCCCAGCGCGCCTCGAAGGCGGCGTCGCGCGCGTCGAAGTCCTCCTGCCAGACGAGCGTCCACCCGTCGGGTGCCTGGGCCAGGACGCGCGGGGCGGAGACGAGCAGCAGGGCTGTGGCCAGGAGGAGACGCATCGGCGTGTCGGAGAGCGTGGGGGGACGGAGGTGGAGCCAGCGCAGGCGGCGGCGGACGTCCTGCCGGAAGCGCTTGCACCCGCGAGCCGCGGGTTTTATCCTGCCGGTCCTGAAAACCTTTTCGCGAGACCCCCGTGGCAGCTACCGCCTTCATCCCGCCGGCACCCGCCGGGCCGGCGTCCGCCCCGGGGGCCCCGCCGAACCGCCTCTACGTCGTCCGCACGGCCCTCATCGTGGCGCTCGGCGGCTTCCTGATGGGCTTCGACGCCTCGGTGATCTCAGGCGTCGTCAAGTTCATCGAGCCCGAGTTCGGCCTGACCAAGCTGGAGGTCGGCTGGGCCGTGAGCTCGCTCACGCTCACGGCGACGCTGGCGATGATGTTCTCGGGCCCGCTCAGCGACCGCTACGGCCGCCGGACGCTCCTGTTCGCCGCGGCGGTCGTGTTCGCCTTTTCGGCGGCCGCCTCGGCGCTGGCCCCGTCGTTCTGGTTTTTCGTCGTCGCGCGGATGATCGGCGGGTTCGGCGTGGGGGCCGCGCTCGTCATCGCGCCGATGTACATCGCCGAGATCTCGCCGGCGGCCATCCGCGGCCAGATGGTGTCGTTCAACCAGCTCAACATTGTGCTCGGGATCACGGCCGCCTTCTTCACCAACTACCTCATCCTGCAGCTCGCCGACTCGCCGGCCGGCTGGGCGCAGTCGCTCGGCCTCGCCGAGCACCCCTGGCGGTGGATGCTCGGCGTCGGGACGCTCCCGGCGGTGCTGTACTTCGTCGGGCTCTTCTTCGTGCCCCTCAGCCCGCGGTGGCTGCTCATGAAGGGGCGCGACGCCGAGGCGCTGCCGATCATGCGGATGGCCGTCGGCAACGTCGCCGCGCTGCAGGAGCTGTCCGACATCCAGAAGTCGATGGCGGCCGAGGAGAACAAGGGCACCGGCACACTCCGGGACCTGTTCGCGCGGTCGATGTGGCTCGTGCTCACGATCGGCGTCGTGGTCGGCATCCTGCAGCAGATCACGGGCATCAACTCGGTGTTCTTCTACGCCCCGACGATCTTCGAGCAGTCCGGCATCGGCACCGACGCGGCCTTCGTGCAGGCGATCCTCGTGGGCGTCATCAACGTCGTGTTCACGCTGGCCGCGATCGCGCTCATCGACCGCCTGGGGCGCAAGCCGCTGCTCGTGATCGGCCTCGTCGGCATCACGGCCTCGATGCTCGTGCTCGCGTACGGCTTCGGGCAGGCGACGTACACGCTGCCGCCGTCGGCGACGGCCGTCGTGGCCGAGCAGGCGGACGCGCTCGCGCCGCTCGTCGGGCAGACGTTCACGAGCGACGTGGCCTTCAAGGGCGCGCTCCAGCAGGCGCTCGGCCCGGAGGCCGCGACGGCCTACGAGGCGCCGCTGCTCACCGAGGCGATCACGATGAACCCGACGCTGATCCTGCTGGGCATCCTGGGCTTCGTCGCCTCGTTCGCGATGTCGCTCGGGCCGGTGATGTGGGTGCTCTTCTCGGAGCTGTTCCCCACGCGCGTGCGCGGGCTCGCGATCTCGTTCGTCGGCCTGATCAACTCGGCGGTGAGCTTTCTCGTGCAGCTCGTCTTCCCGTGGCAGCTGGCCTCGCTCGGCAGCGCGACGACGTTTCTGATCTACGGCGTCTTCGCCGCCGTCGGGCTGGTGTTCGTGCTGCTCGTCGTGCCCGAGACGAAGGGCAAGTCGCTCGAAGAGCTCGAGGCGCAGCTCGTCCGCGCGCCCGGCGCGGTCACGCCCATGCGCCCGGTCTAGGCGAGGCCCGCCCGCCGCCCCTTCCTCTGCCCGCTATGTCCGCCGCCCCCGCTGTGTGCCTCGGCGCTCTGGCACTCTGTACGCTGATGCCCCTCGGTGCCTGCACCGCGTCGCGCTCGGCCTCGACCGCCGCGGCGACCGCCAGCCCGACCGCCGCCGTGCCGACTGCCGCGGCACCGACCGCGGCGGCACCGACCGCCGGGCCGGCGCACGTCGAGGTGCGCCGCGACGGCGGGCGCTACCACCTCGCCGTCAACGGCGCGCCGTTCTACATCCGCGGGGCCGGGCTCGAGTTCGGCGACGTCGAGCGGCTCGCCGCGCACGGGGCCAACTCGTTCCGCACGTGGCGCACCGACAACGGCCGCGAGACGGGGCAGGCCGTCCTGGACCGCGCCCACGCGGCCGGGCTCACCGTCACGATGGGCCTCGAGATCGCGCGCGAGCGCGCGGGCCAGGGCCGCGGCGACTTCGGCTTCGACTACGGCGACGCGGCGGCCGTCGCGGCGCAGCTCGCGCGCGTCCGCGAAGAGGTGCTGCGCTACAAAGATCACCCGGCCCTCCTCATCTGGGGCATCGGCAACGAGCTCAACCTCGGCGCGGCCGACCCGTGCGTGTGGGACGCCGTCAACGACATCTCGGAGATGATCCACGCCGTCGACCCGAACCACCCCACGACGACCATGCTGGCCGGGATCGGCCCCGAGCTCGTCGCCGACATCCGCGCGCGCGCGCCGGACCTGGACCTGCTCAGCATCCAGATGTACGCCGACATCGAGAACCTCCCGCAGCGCATCGCGGACGCCGGGTGGACCGGGCCGTACATGGTCACCGAGTGGGGCGCGACCGGCCACTGGGAGGTCCCCAAGACGCCGTGGGGCGCGCCCATCGAGAACACGTCCTCGGTCAAGGCCGACCTCTACCGCGCGCGCTACGAGACCGCGATCGCGTCGGACTCGGCGCAGGTCGTCGGCTCCTACGTCTTCCTCTGGGGACAGAAGCAGGAGCGCACGCCGACGTGGTACGGCCTCTTCCTGCCGGACGGCGAGGAGACGGAGACCGTCGACGTGATGGAATACCTCTGGACGGGCGCGTGGCCCGAGAACCGGACGCCGCGCCTCGACGCCGTCACGCTCGACGGCCGCACCGCGACCGACGGCATCCGCCTCGCGCCCGGCCAGCGCGTCCCCGTCGGCGTCGCCTCTTCGGACCCGGACGGCGACGCGCTCCGGACCGTGTGGGAGGTCCGCCACGAGCAGACCGACCTCAGCGAGGGCGGCGACGACGAGTCCGTCCCGGCGCTGCTCCCCGGGGCCGTCGACGCGCCCGACGCCGCCCGGACGACCGTCACCGCCCCCACGGCCCCCGGGGCCTACCGCCTCTTCGTGTACGTCTACGACGACCACGGCCATGCAGCCCATGCCAACATCCCGTTCTATGTCGGAGAGGACTAGCGCCGACGGAGGGTCCGCAGACGGAGCGTCCGCAGAAGGAGCGCGAGCCGCCGCCGCCGTGCCCGGGATCGCCGTCGCGGGCGCGCCCGTGGCCGCGGGCGCGCACCCGGTCGAGGGCGCGTTCGTGACCGCGGACGGCGTCGCGAGCTACCGCATCGACGACGTCGACCGGATGCCGCCCTTCTTCGTCAGCGTCGTCAGCGCGACGGACCACTGGCTCTTCGCCTCCAGCACCGGCGCGCTCACGGCCGGGCGGACCTCGCCGGACCACCCGCTCTTCCCGTACGAGACGGAAGACCGGATCCACGACGCGCAGGACCGGACCGGCAGCAAGACGGTCCTGCTCGTCACCCTGCCTGACGCCGACGGCGCGCCGGCGCGGCAGAGCCTCTGGGAGCCGTTCTCGGACCGCTACGCCGGCCTCTACGCCACGCGCCGGAGCCTCACCAAGAGCCTCCAGGGCGACCGCCTCCGGTTCGAGGAGACCAACGACGACCTCGGGCTGACCGTCGCCGTGACGTGGTGCACGAGCGAGCGCTTCGGCTTCGTCAAGCGGACCGAGGTCCGCGCCGCCGGCGCGGCGACCGTCCGCGTGCTGGACGGCCTCCAGAACCTGATGCCGTACGGCGTCAGCCGAGACCTCCAGGCGACGCGGAGCGTCCTCGCGGACGCCTACAAAAAGAACGAGCGCGTGCCCGGGACCACGCTCGGGCTGTTCACGCTCAGCGCGATCCCGGTCGACCGCGCCGAGCCGAGCGAGGCCCTCAAGGCGACGACCGTCTGGTCGGTCGGCCTCGAGCCCGACGCGCTCCTGCTCTCGACGCGCCAGCTCGGCCGCTTCCGCGCCGGCGAGCCGCTCGAGACCGAGACGGCCGTCCGCGCCGAGCGCGGGGCCTACCTCGTCGACGCCACGCTGCGCCTCGCCGCCGGCGAGACGGCGCGCTGGACGACCGTCGCGGACATCGAGCAGGACGCGGCCGGCGTGGTCGCGCTCGCCGACGCGCTCGCCGACCCGGCCGCGCTGCTCGCGGCGCTCGACGCCGACGTCGAGGCCGGCACGCGGCGGCTGTGCCGCATCGCCGCCGGAGCCGACAGCGAGCAGCGGACCGCCGAGCCGCTCACGACCGCGCGCCACCGCATGAACGTGCTCTTCAACGTCATGCGCGGCGGCGTCTTCGACGAGGGCTACAGCATCGTCCGGGAGGACGTCCGCGGCTTCGTCACGCGCCACAACGCGCGCCTCGCGGCCGAGCACGCGGGCTTCTTCGACGCCTTGCCCGAGCGCGTCACCGTCCAGGCGCTCCGCGACGCCGCGCGCGCGCGCGGCCCGCACCTCGAGCGCCTCTGCACGGCCTACCTGCCGCTGAGCTTCAGCCGCCGCCACGGCGACCCGAGCCGCCCGTGGAACCACTTCTCCATCGACCTCTACACCCCGGACGGTGCGGTCAAGCGCGGCTACGAGGGCAACTGGCGCGACATCTTCCAGAACTGGGAGGCCCTGGCCGCCAGCGAGCCGGCCTACCTCGGCTCCATGATCGCCACCTTCCTGGGTGCGATGACGCCCGACGGCTACAACCCCTATCGGCTAGGCCGCCAAGGCATCGACTGGGAAGTGCCCGAACCCGGCAACCCCTGGAGCCACATCGGCTACTGGGGCGACCATCAAGTCGTCTACCTGCTGCGCCTGCTGCAGGCCGCCCAGGCGCACGACCCCGGCTACCTCGCCCGCGAGTGGGCCCGCCCGCTGCACAGCTTTGCCGACGTGCCCTACCGGCTGCGGCCGTTTGCCGAGCAGGTGGCCCACCCGAAAGACACCCTCACCTTTGACGACGCCGCCCACCGGGCCGCCCAGGCGCGCGCCGCCGCGCTCGGCACCGACGGCCTGCGCGTGTGCGACGCCGCCGGCCTGCCGGTGCTGGCCACGATGGGCGAGAAGCTCGCCACCCTGCTGCTCGCCAAGGCCGGCAGCCTGGTGCCCGGCGGCGGCCTGTGGCTGCACACCCAGCGCCCGGAGTGGAACGACGCCAACAACGCGCTGGCCGGCAACGGCCTCTCGCTGGTGAGCCTGGCCCACCTGCGCGGCCTGCTCGGCCTGCTGCTGGGCGCGCCGGCCGCTGAGGCGCCGTTCGCC
>JAYWIE010000591.1:0-2035 GCA_043789155.1 Rubricoccaceae bacterium
CGAGCGCGCGGACGCGCTTGACCGCCGCCGAGTCCCACCCGATGAGGATGGCCAGCCCGAGCACGGACACCAGGACAGCACCGGGGCTGAGCGCGCCCACGGCCCGGCCGAGCTCGGTGATCGTGTTGAAGCCGTCCGCCTGCGCGAACGTCTCGTCGCCCATGTAGTCGCTGTCGACGCCGAGCGCGTGGGGGATCTGCTTGAGGATGATCAGGATGCCGATGCCGGCCAGCATGCCCTTGATCACCGACGACGGCACGTAGTAGCCGATCACGCCGGCCCTCGCGACGCCGAGCGCGATCTGCATCAGGCCCGCGAGCACGACGGCCAGCAGGAACACGTCGAACGCGCCGAGCGACTCGATCGACGTCAGCACGATCACGGCGAGGCCGGCTGCGGGCCCGCTCACGCCGACCTGCGACCGGCTCGCGAGCCCGACGACGACCCCGCCGACGACGCCGGCGATGAGGCCTGAGAAGAGAGGAGCGCCGCTCGCGAGCGCGATGCCGAGGCACAGCGGGACGGCGACGAGGAAAACGACGAGCGAGGCGGGGCCGTCGTGGCGCAGGTTGGCCACGACGCCGCGCGGAAGCGTGGGAGTCATTCGAAAGGCGGGAGGGGCGAGAGCCACCGGCCGGGCCGGCGGCAGACAGCCCGGCACGACGGCCGGGCACGACGCGGCGGCACAGGCCGCCGGCACGCGCGCAGGGCGCGCGGCGCTACGCCCGCTCGGGCGGGGGCGTCGGGTCTCCGGTGGGCGGCGGCACCGGCGGCCACCGGCTCAGCGTCCGGTACTGCCACAGCGCAGCGTCGGCCGCGAGCGGCGTCGGCACCCACAGCGTCGCCTCCTCGGGCGACGTCTCGGCGTCGCGCTCCCCGGCCGGCTCCTCCTCCTCGGCCGCCTGGACGGTCCCGTCGAACGGGTTCGCCCAGACGCGGCTCCATGTCCCGTCCGCAGCCGCCGCGGACGCGACGAGTGGGCCCGCCGCGAGGACGAGCGCCAAGAGCAGGCGGAGTAGCGGTGCGGTCACGGGTGGGGGACGCCGCGTGCGCGGCCGGTCGGGATCGAGGCGGGCCAACGGGGCCGGGCATCAGTTTGTGCCCTCGGCCGCCGGTTTTAGGCCGGCGCGCGCCACTCTTTACGTTGCTGTCACAGACGGCCGGACGCACGGCCGGCGCAGGCCAGGGACGTGGCCGGCGCGGCGGCTGCGCGGTGCCGATTCCCGGTCGTCTCCACGGCGAGCCGGGAGCGCGGCGCGCGGGCCGGCGGTAACGTCCGGCACCCCGCCGCACGCCCCGATGGCGCACACCCTGATGGAGACGCCCGCCGCCTCGAATTTCCTCCGCGACATCGTCGCCCGCGACGTCGCGGCCGGCACCCACGCCGCCGTCCCCGGCGGGCCCGGGCGCGTCGCGACGCGCTTCCCGCCGGAGCCCAACGGCTACCCGCACCTCGGCCACGCCAAGACGATCTGCCTCAACTTCGGCCTCGCCCGCGACTTCGGCGGCACGTGCACGCTCCGCTACGACGACACGAACCCCGAGACTGAGAGCGCCGAGTACGCCGCCGCCCTCGCCGACGCCGTCCGCTGGCTGGGCTTCGAGCCGTCGGCCGTCCGCTACACGTCGGACTACTTCGAGCAGCTGTACGCCTGGGCCGTCGCGCTCGTCGAGCGGGGGCTCGCGTTCGTGGACGAGGAGAGTGAGGACGCCATCCGCGCCCGCCGCGGGACCGTCACCGAGGCCGGCAGCCCGAGCCCCTTCCGCGACCGGCCCGTCGCGGACAACCTGCGCCTCTTCGACGAGATGCGCCGCGGGCTCCACGCGGACGGCGCGCTGGTGCTCCGGGCACGGATCGAGACCGAGCACGGCCCGATGGCGCACCCCAACATGAAGCTTCGCGACCCGCTGATGTACCGCATCCGCCGGGCGGCGCACCACTACCGCCGCGGCGACGCCTGGCCGGTCTACCCGTTCTACGACTGGGCCCACGGGCAGTCCGACGCCATCGAGGGCATCACGCACTCGATCTGCA
>JAYWIE010000592.1:0-2034 GCA_043789155.1 Rubricoccaceae bacterium
CGCCCGAACCGACGCGCGCGCGCCTCGTTCATCCGGCCCTTCTCTCCCGCGCGTCCCCCATGTCCCTCTCGTTCGCCACCGTCAAGTCCGTCCTCGTCACGACGGGCAAGGAAGTCGTCGATGACGACGTGCCGAGCCTCGCCGCCGCGATCGCGTACTACACCGTCTTCTCGCTGCCGCCGCTGCTCGTCGTGATCGTGGCCGTCGCGGGGGCCGTCTTCGGCCCCGAAGCCGTCCGCGCGGCGCTCACGGGGCAGGTCGGGAGCATGATCGGCTCGGACGCGGCGGGGGCCATCGACGGCATGATCGCGTCCGCGGGCGACCTCGGGACGGGCATCGGCTCCAAGATCGCGGGCATCGCCGCGCTGCTGTTCGGCGCGACGGGCGCGTTCGGGCAGCTCCAGAAGTCGATGAACCGGGCGTGGGAGGTCGAGGAGAAAGCGTCCGGCGGCGTCCTCGCGACGGTCCTGAAGCGGCTCGTCTCGTTCGGGATGATCCTGACGATCGCGTTCCTGCTGCTCGTCTCGCTCGGCGTCAGCGCCGTCGTGGCCGCGCTCGGCGACGCGGCGTCGGCGTCGATCGCGCCGAGCGCGCTCGTCGAGGTCGGGATGCAGGCGGCCAACATCGTCGTCTCGCTCGGCGTGATCACGCTGCTGTTCGCAGCCATGTTCAAGTGGCTGCCCGACGCCGAGGTGGCGTGGCGCGACCTCTGGGTCGGCGCGTTCGTGACGGCGCTGCTGTTCACGGTCGGCAAGACGGGGATCGGCATCTACCTCGGCAAGGCGGACCCCGGCTCGGCGTTCGGCGCGGCGGGCTCGCTCGCGCTGATCCTGGTCTGGATCTACTACTCGTCGCTGATCCTGCTCGTCGGGGCCGAGTTCACGCAGGCGTGGACGGTCGCGGCCGGAGACCAGATCACGGCGAAAGGCGCGGCCCCGACGTCGGGCACACCGTCCACAGACACCGGGTCCGGCGCGTCACCCGCGAGCGCGTCGGAGCAGCCGTTCTCGATCGAGGACTTCTCGGCCGGCATCCACCGGAAGTAGGCGGGGTGGTCCGCGACGGGTGCGTCAGTCGGCGGTGCCCACCGGCCCGCCGGCGTCGGTCCAGCCGCGCCAGCCGCCGTCCATCGACGTGACGTCGGTGTAGCCCATGCGTCCGAGCGCGTCGGCGGCGAGGGCCGAGCGGTAGCCGCCGCCGCAGTAGAGCACGAGCGGCGCGGCGAGGTCCGGAAACGCCGTCTCGGCGTCGCGCTCGATCACGCCCTTGCCCACGTGGACCGCGCCGGGAATGTGCCCGGCCGCCCACTCCGCGTCCTCGCGGACGTCGACGAGCGTCACGGCCTCGCCCGCGTCGAGACGCGCGCGAACGTCGGCGACGGTCGTCTCGCGGACGCGGCTGCGAGCGTCGTCGACGAGGGCGAGAAAGCGCGGGGCGTGGTCCACGGAGGAGGGGGGCAGTGGCCAGGTGGCCAGTGGCAGAAGAAGCGAGTGGCGGAGGAGGCAACGGGTTGCTACTGGCCACTGCCTCGCCGGCGGCTGCCGGCGAAACTGGCCACTGGCCCTTCAAGCATCGAGCGGCGTCGGGCAGATGGGGCGCTTGACGTCGTCGGCGTCCTGGGCGGCCGCGGCGAGCTCGTGCAGCAGGGCCATGTCGTCGCGGCTCACGCCGAGGATCTCGCGGGCCTCGTGCAGGCCGACGTGCTCGCCGGGCTCGATGATGCCGTCGGCGAGGACGACGTCGAGGAGGTTGAGCAGGAGCGCGCGGCGGAGCTCGGCGTCGGACTCGCGGAAGCGGAGCAGGCCGCGCTCGAGCGGCGGCGGCTGGATCGCGAGCTGGAAGACGTGCTTGCGGGCCTCGGGCGAGAGGCCGGCGAGGTCCAGCGACTCGAAGATGCGGTCGTCCTCGGCCTCGTCCATGTCGCGGTCCACGGCGGACATCGCGAAGAGGGCCGCGTAGAACAGGAGGCGGTCCTCCTCGGGGAGGGCGTTGATGTCGAGCGCGTCGGTGCCGGTCATTGCGAGACGGGAAGGC
>JAYWIE010000593.1:0-7139 GCA_043789155.1 Rubricoccaceae bacterium
GTGCCCGGCGCGTTTACACGAGTCGAGTCAGTCGAGAGCTCTCTCAGTTGGGGCGTGTCGCACACGCCATCTCCCTCCAGAGTACAGTCAGAAATTGTATTACCGTTACATTCGCCTGCGTTCGGGTGATAAAGACCTAGGTAGTGTCCCACCTCGTGGACTGCGAGGTCGCCGAGATTATACGACGAGTTACTACCGCCAGGGAATGTGGTATAATCTATAATAACGCCGTTAAGATAGTTGTCATCACTATACATCACGTTTCCCTGCGTCGGGTATGAGGTCGTAAATGGGAATGTGGCGAAACCGTACAGACCGTCACCGGAGTTGATGTCGAAGAGGTCAGTCGAGTAGATGTTCAGGACGTGCGCTGGGTCCTGCGCGAGCGCCTGCTTGGCGTCGCGCTCGGGCGCGCCCTGCGCGTACGTCCCATTGTACGTGATCGACCTGAACCACGCATCGTTCTGAATCCGGCTAACTCCGACGAGTTCGAACGAGTACTGCCCCTCCGCCTGGAAGGACCGGCTGAGGACAGCGATCTGCTCGACGATCTGCGCTCGTGTCACGTTGCCGGCTCCACCTGTGCCGGTGATGACGTGGAAGAAGACGGGAATGCGGACGATGCTCCCTGGCGCGTAGGCCACCGTCCCGCTCGCCAGTACAACAGGACCTGTGCTCTGCATCGGGCATATGTTCTGTGCGTCAGCCGCAGTGGCTAAGCTCAGTATGGCCAGAGAGAGAGAGAGAGAGTAATGAGACACGCATAACAGGCACCGAGGTGAGTGAATGGGTCGAGACGGGAGCGCAGTCGAGCGCCGCCCGAACGGTAGGGCACCAGATCTACGTAGACAAGCGAATTCGAACAGACGGTGAAGGATCAGGAAAGGCCTGAGTTCCTGCGACCTGGCGACGGGCCGGCATCCACATTGGTAGTGCGGCCGTTCACGATGCCCGGCGTGTCCTTGCGGCCCGCCCGTCGACGCCATGTCTGCGAACACCCCGAGCGCCTCGGGGCGACTCGTCATCGGGCGCGGTTCACACGCCGGCGATGTGCGCCTCGGCCCATTCGACCACGGCCCGCGCGTCGGCGACGGCCCGGTACCACTCGTCCGGTTCGATCTCACCCATGTCTGCGGGGTAGCGCGTCAGCACGGCGTACTGCGTGAGCGCCTCAGCCGCCTCGGCCGCGAGCGGCGGGGCAGGCGCACCAGACCGCTCAGCGTCCCGCGCGAGGCGGCGCAGGTTGTGCGAGAAGGCCGGCTCCGCGCGCGTCCGGTGCAAGATGACCGCCTTGATCGCCTTCTCTGCCGCCTGCTGCGCGTGGAAGCACAGCGACTCGAACAGGACGCCGTTCGGCGGCGGCGTGCCCGCGAGGATGAGGTCCGAGCGAGCGTGCCGGAGCCATGCCGCCGGCGACCCGGAGTCGTCAGGCATCGGCGACGTAGAGGTCGCGGCCCGTCCGCAGGATCTCGCGGTAGACGAGGCCGGGAGTATCGCGGTGGCGGTCTAGCACGGCCGGCGTCGCAACGAGCAGGTCGACGTCGACGTCGAGCACGGGCAGGCGGGCGCTGATGCGGGCCATCGCACGGCGCATCGGCGTCCCGTCCGGCAGGACGACGAGCAGGTCCACGTCGCTCTCGGGGCGGGCCGTGCCCCTCGCGCGCGACCCGAACAGGATGATGCGGAGCGGGCTCGCCTCCGCTACGATCTGCCGGACGAGCGGGCTGAGGAGCGGGTCGGCGAGCGTCTGCATTCGGCAAGGTACACGGTGCCGGCCGTATCCTTCGGCCCGCCCGCCGCCATGCCCACGGGCACCATGTCCACGAACACCCCGCAGCGCCTCGGCACCGTCCTGTCGGACCTGTTCCAGCAGGCCGGCCTCCGCGACCGCCTCGACGCGGCCCGCGCGGTCGAGGCGTGGCCGACGCTCGCCGGGCCGGCCATCGCCGCCATCACCGCCGAGGTCTACATGAAGGACGGCGTCTTCGTCGTGCGCCTGCTCTCGGCCCCGTGGCGGCACCAGCTCCAGTTCCAGCGCGAGGCCTGGCGCGACCGCATCAACGGCGTCCTCGTCGACGCTGGCGGCAAGGCCGTCGTCAAAGAAGTGTCGTTCCGATGACGGAACCCCTGACGACCCGCCTCGACCACGTCGGCGTCGTCGTTCCGGACCTCGACGCGGCCGCGGCCTTCGTCACCGAGCACCTCGGCTTCCGCCCGCTCCGCGAGGCGACGCTCGGCGACGCCGCGGACCGCCTGCCCGAGACGTTCGGCGCGCCCGACGGGGCCGTGCTCCGCGTCGCGTTCTTCGAGACGGACGGCGGGACGGTCGAGCTGCTCGAGTGGGCGAGGGGCGCACGCGACGTCCGCCCGCCGGACGCCGTCGGGACGGCACACCTCGCCCTCGCCGTGCCCGACGTCGACGCCGCGGCCGCGCGCCTCGGAACCGTGCCCGGCGTGCGCGTCTTCGAGCGCCACCGCCTCGGCTTCGTGTACGTCCGCGCGCCGTGGGGCCTGTTGATCCAGCTCGTCGCCGCGTGATCCGCCGCCTCCTCCGCACGCTCCGCCCGTTCGGGCTCCGCCCGCCCCCGCCCGGCCCGCGCGTCGCGTACGCGCGCACGGGCAGCTTCGATGAGGCGACGAGCGTCAGCGTCGAGCCCGACGGGACGTTCCGGTCCGAGCACGACAGCTTCGTGACCGGCGGCGTCCGCGAGGGGCGGCTCTCGCGGCGCGAGCGGGCCGAGCTGGCGCGCCTCGTCGCCGCGCTCGGCATCCCCGGCCGCGCGGGCTTCTACGACCGCGCGAGCGGCATCGCCGAGCTCACCGTCGACGGCCGGCTGTGGCAGTGGCCGCACTACCCGCCGACGCCCGAGGTCGCCGCCGTCGTCCGCTTCCTCAACGGCCGGTAGGAAGGGGCCAGTAGCGAGTGGGCCACCGGGCGAGCCCGAACCGGTGGCCAGTGGCAGAACGTGCATTTTCTGCCCCTGGCCACTGCCGACTGGCCTTCCCCCACTGCCCACTGCCGACCTGGCCTCACGCGGCCGCCGGCGCGTAGACTGCGGCACTCCCGCCCCGCCCCGCCATGTCCGACCCGCTCGAAGGCCTCGGCGTCTTCTACCTCGGCCGCCCCGCCGACCCCGACACTGGCACCGTCGCGGCCGGCAGCGCCGCGGCCCCGCTGCTCTACGACGCCGCCGACCTCACCACGCACGCCTTCATCGTCGGCATGACGGGCTCGGGCAAGACCGGGCTCGGCATCGGGCTCATCGAGGAGGCCGCCATCGACGGCATCCCCGTCATCGCGATCGACCCGAAGGGCGACCTCGCCAACCTCGCGCTCCAGTTCCCCGCGCTGCGCGCCGAGGACTTCGCGCCGTGGATGGATGCGGCTACGGCCGCGCGGCAGGGCGTCACGCCGGACGCCCTCGCCGCGACGACGGCCGAGGCGTGGCGTACGGGCCTCGCCGAGTGGGGCCAGACGCCCGAGCGCGTCCAGCGCCTCCGCGACGCCGCCGACGTCCGCATCTACACACCGGGCTCGGACGCCGGGCTGCCCGTCTCCGTCCTCGGCTCGCTCGCCCCGCCCACGGACGCGCCGACGTCGGAGGCCTTCCGCGACCGGACCGAGGCGACGGTCGGCAGCCTGCTCTCGCTCGTCGGCGTCTCGACCGAGACGTCGTCGCCCGAGCCGGTCTTCCTCTCGGCCGTCCTCACGGATGCCTGGGCGAACGGCCGCACGCTGAGCCTCGCCGATCTCATCACGGCGCTCCTCCACCCGCCGTTCGAGACGCTCGGCGTGATGGCCGTCGACGACTTCTTCCCCGAGCGCGACCGCAAGACGCTCGCGATGAAGGTCAACGCGCTCGTCGCCTCGCCCGCCTTCGCGGCGTGGTCGCAGGGCCCGCCGCTCGACGCCGACCGCCTCTTCCACGGGCCCGACGGCCGCCCGCAGGTCTCGGTGATGTCGATCGCGCACCTCAGCGACGACGAGCGCATGTTCTTCGTGACCAAGCTGCTCGGCGAGGTCCTCGCGTGGATGCGCCGCCAGCCCGGCACGGGCTCGCTGCGGGCCATCCTCTACATGGACGAGATCTTCGGCTACCTCCCGCCGACCGCCAACCCGGCCTCGAAGACGCTCCTGCTGACGCTGCTCAAGCAGGCGCGCGCGTTCGGCCTCGGCATCGTCCTCGCGACCCAGAACCCGGTCGACCTCGACTACAAGGCGCTCTCGAACTGCGGCACGTGGTTCGTCGGGAGGCTCCAGACCGAGCGCGACAAGGCGCGCCTGCTCGACGGCCTCCAGAGCGCCGCGCCGGGCGTCGACCGCGCGAGCATGGACCGCACGCTCTCGGGCATCGGCGCGCGCCGCTTCCTGCTCCACAACGTCCACGAGGCCGCGCCGGCCGTGCTCGCGACGCGGTGGACGCTGAGCTTTCTCGCCGGCCCGCTCACGCGCGGCCAGATCGGGACGCTGATGGCCCCATTCAAAACGCCTGACGGCGGCGAGTCAAGCGCCCACATGCCGTCCGCTCCTGCGATGCAGGCGTCGGCTCCGGCTGGCCACACGTCCCCGGCGTCGGCCGGTGCGCGTCCGGACCTGCCGGGCGTCGCGCAGGTCGTCATCGACGCTGCGTCCGCGCCCGACCTCTACGTCCCGCACGTGCTCGCCCGCGTCGAGGTCGCGTACCGCCGCGCGACGCCGCCCGTAGACCACGCCGCGACGCTCGTGATGCTCGCCGAGGCCGTAGACGGCCCCATCGCGTGGGACGCCGCCGACGCGCTCGCCGAGCGCCCCGCGACGACGCCCGCACCGGCTGACGGCGCGGCGTTCGCGCCCGTCCCGGCCGCCCTCCGCGACGCCCGCGCGCTCGCGCGCCTGAGCGACGACGTCAAGCGGTTCGTGCAGACGAGCCGTCCGCTGACGCTCCTCTCCGCGCCGGCGCTCTCCGCGACGAGCACGCCGGGCGAGGACGAGCGCGCGTTCCGCATCCGCCTCGCCCTCGCCGCCCGCGAGGCCCGCGACGCCCGTAAGGAGGACCTCCGCACGCGCTACCAGGCCCGCCTCGACGCCATCACGGGCAAGATGCGCACGGCCGAGACGGCCGTCGACCGCGAGGCGTCGCAGGCGAGCCAGAGCAAGATGGACACCGTCGTCCGGATCGGGACGAGCCTGCTCGGGGCCTTCCTCGGCGGCCGCCGCTCGGCCGTGTCGAGCCTCGGCACCGCCGCCCGCTCGGCCACGCGAGCCGGCCGGCAGGTGTCGGACGTCCGCCGGGCGACCGAGTCCCTCGACGCGCTCAAGGCGCAGTACGCCGACCTCGACGCCGAGCTGGCGCGCGAGATGGAGTCCGTGGACCTGTCGCTCGTGCCCGAGACGGCCCCGCTCGAGACGCTCTCGGTACCGGCCAAACAGACCGACATGACGGTCGTCGAGCTGGCCGTCGCATGGGTGCCGTTTACGCGCGACCCGGAGGGCCGGCTGGCGCGGGCGTGACGCGCGCGTCTGCGTCGCGCGCCATCACGACGTCTCGCTGGACGTCCGTGCCGACGGTGAACGTCGTCTCGCCGACGGCCCGAAAGCCCCACCGCTCGTAGAAGCGGATCGCGCGCGGGTTGCGCTCCCACACGCTGAGCCAGACTGCGCCGTGGCCGGTCCGCGCGGCCTCGTCCAGGCAGGCCGCCATGAGCGCGTCCCCGACGCCCGTCCCGAGCGCGGCCTGCTCGACGTAGATCCGCGCGAGCCCGGCCGCGCGGACGCCCGGCAGGGCCGGGTGCGGACGGTCTGCCACGACGCGCGCGTACCCGACGGGCTCGGCGGTCTCGGCGGTCTCGGCCACGAGAAACGTCGACGCGGGGTCGGCAAGCTCGGCGTCGACGGTCTCCGGCGCGAACGCTGCGGCGAGGTAGAGCGCGAGGTCCGCCGGGTCGTTGTCCGGCCCGAAGGCGTCGCGGAAGGTGCGGGCCCCGATATCGGCGATCAGGGAGGCGTCGCCGGGCGTGGCGTGGCGGATCGTCATGCGGGCGTGCGGCGGTGCGCGACGACGAAGGCCGCGGCGAGCAGCAGGTCCACCGTGCCCCCGAGGGCGACGAGCGCGTCCGTGCGGCCGGTCGCGAAGAGGACGAGCGCGGGCACGCCGAAGGCCACCTTCTCGAGGGCCGCCGGCAGCATCGCCGGCCGCAGCCGGACCGGGTCGCGGGCAATGATCACGAACAGCACCTGCCACGCCAGCGCCACGCCGACGAAGCCGTAGAAGTGCTCGGGGTGCGTGAGCGGCAGGCCCGGCATCGCGGCCCCGAGCGGCGTCTCGAGCAGGTACTGCGGCAGGAGCGCCAGGAACCCGAAGACGGCGGCGACGAGGAAGGTGCGGCGGGCGAACGTCATGGGCGCAGGTCGGATGCGAGGCGTCGGAGAAGGTAGAACCCGCGCGCTGCGCCGCGCCGTACGCGGGTCTCACGCGCCCGACGCCGAGTGCTCAGCCAGGTCTCCGCCCCGCCCGTCCGCCCCGCCCCGCGGCCCACGCTGCCCGTCGTGGCACCCGTCGCGCCGCTGCCCGTCGTGCCGCCCGAGGCCGACGCCATCCCGACGGCCCGGCCGGCGCGCCGCCGCTTCCGGCTGCTCCGCGCCTACGCGGCCGCACTCCGGATCGCGTTCAGCTACGCGGGCTTCTACGTCGCCGCGCGCGTGCTCGGACGCGCGTGGGCGGCCCGCCGCCGCGCCGCGCTCCACGCGCGCAACGGCCGCCGCCTGCGGCGCGCGATCCTGCGCCTGCGCGGCCTCTTCGTCAAG
Source organism: Rubricoccaceae bacterium (assembly GCA_043789155.1). Classification (GTDB taxonomy): domain Bacteria; phylum Bacteroidota; class Rhodothermia; order Rhodothermales; family Rubricoccaceae; genus DASVSE01. Next base: position 6,785 of record JAYWIE010000593.1, read on the forward strand.
GCCGGCCAGCTCGCGAGCGTGCTCACGACGGTCCTGCCGGAGCCCTTTCGCGCCCAGCTCGACGGCCTCCAGGACCGCGTGCCCGCCGGCCCGTTCGCCTCCGTCCGCGCGCGCGTCCTGAGCGAGCTCGGGGCCGAGCCCGACGCCCTCTTCGCGACGTTCGACCGCGCGCCGGTCGCGTCGGCGTCGCTCGCGCAGGTCCACCGGGCCACGCTCCACGACGGCCGACAGGTGGCCGTGAAGGTGCAGCACGACGACATCGAGGCCATCGCCGCGCTCGACCTGCGCGCCATCGAGACCATCCTGCGCGTCGTCGGGCGCGCGTTCGGCATCCGCGGCCTGCGCGAGCAGATGC
>JAYWIE010000594.1:0-7139 GCA_043789155.1 Rubricoccaceae bacterium
CGGCACGACGGCACGACGGCACGACGGCACGACGGCACGACGGCACGACGGCACGACGGCACGACGGCACGACGGCACGACGGCACGACGGAATTTGCCTCCACCTCTCCTGTTGTCATCCCGGACTCGATCCGGGATCTGCCTTTTCGTCTTTATTCACGTAGGAGAATGCAAAAGGCAGATCCCGGATCGAGTCCTGGATGACATGTTTTTGGTGTTGGGTGTCGTTCTACCGGAACTACTTCAGCCGGCCGATTCAACCCCTCAACCCCTCAACCCGTACCGCTCGCGCAGGACGTCGGCGTGCGCGAGGACGTGGCCGGCGAGGACGTAGGCTGCGGCGCGAGCCGACATCGGGTTTCCGCTCGCGACGCCCGCTCGCGACCACGCCTCGGCGTCGAGGCCTTCGGCGAGCGAGACCGTCGCCGCCCGCGCCGTCCGGAAGGCGGCCAGGCCGTCCGGGACCGACAGCGACGGGGCCGTCGTCGCCCAGGCGTTCTCGTCGAAACCGGGCAGGGCGTCGCCGCCGCGCGCGAACCAGAGCATGCGGAAGGCGAAGACGCGCTCGGCGTCGGCGACGTGCGCGAGCACCTGCCCCACCGTCCACTTGCCCGGCGCGTACGTCGCCGCGGCGTCGGCGTCCTGGAGGCGGCGGTCCCAAGCGTCGGGCTGAGCGCGGAGCGTGTCGAGCAGCGGCGCGTCCGGCACGAGGCTGACGTAGCGCGCGTAGTAGGGAGCGAACTCGGAGACGTCGGGGCGGGCGGGCGACATGTGGGGCAGGATGGTGTCCGCCAAGATCGCGCGGACGCTGCGACCGGGCGGGGTTTGCCGCGATCCTTTGCTGCAGGGCCGGCGTAGCACATGCTCTCCGGGCAGCCTGCCCGGCCCGCGCCCCTCCCGGGTGCTCCGCACATGTTTCCATTCCGCTCGTCCCGCCCCGCCTACGGGTCGCCCCTGCTCGACCGCCTGCCGGTCGGCATTTCGGTCTACCAGCTCAGCAACGCCCGCGACGCCTCCTCGCTGACGCTGGTCTACTCGAACGCGGCGTCCGCCCGGCTCACCGGTCTGGACGTCCGCCAGGAACTCGGCCGCCGGCTCGTCGACATCATCTCCGGCGACGCCGCGCTGGCGATGGCCGAGACGTACGCCGAGGCCGCCCGGACCGAGACGACGGTCGACCTCGGCGAGGTCACCTACGGAGACGCGCGCATCACCGAGCGGCGCTACCGCATCGAGGCGGTCGGGCTCCCTGGCCGCGCGGTCGCGGTCGTCTTCGAGGACGTCTCGGACCGCGCGGAGGCGTCGCGGCTGCGCGCGGGAAACGCCGAGTTGGCTCGCGACGAGGCCCGCTACCGCACGCTCGTCGAGGCCACGGCCGCCATCGTCTGGACGACCTCGCGCGAGGGCCACTTCACCACCGACCAGCCGGGCTGGCGCGCGTTCACGGGCCAGAGTACCGAGGCGCTGCTCGGCGAGGGCTGGGCCGCGGCCATCCACCCGGACGACCGCGCCCGAACCGTCGCCGTGTGGGCCGAGGCCGTCCGCACCGGCTCGCCCTACGTCATCACGCACCGCGTGCGCCGCCACGACGGCGAGTACCGCGCGATGAACGTCCGCGCGACGCTCCTGCGCGACGCCGCGGGCGACATCAGCGAGTGGGTCGGCGTCCACACCGACGTCGAGGACCACAACGCGGCCGCGGTCGCGCTCGCCGCGAGCGAGTCGCGCTCCCAGGCCATCTTCGACGGCCTCCCCGACCCCGTGCTGCTCTACGCGCTCGGCACGGACGGCCCCGGGCCGTTCCAGTTCGTCAACCAGGCGGCCGTCTCGCTCTACGGCTACACGGCCGACGAGCTGGCCGCGATGACCGTCGAGGACCTGCTCGTGCCCGGCTCGCTGGGCATGTCCGACGCGCTCGACAGCCTCCGCAAGACGCGCCAGGCCACGTTCGACTCGCTCCACCAGACGCGCGACGGCCGCGCGGTCCCCGTCCAGACGTCGGCGCGGCTCGTCGAGCTCGACGGGCAGCTGTGCGTGCTCGCCCTCGCCCGCGACGACTCCGAGCGCCGCGCGTTCCAGCGGACGCTCTCGCGCGCCAACCTCGGCCTCGAGCGGACCGTCGACGAGCGGACGGCCGCGCTCCAGACCTTCGCCGACGCGCTGCGGACCGTCCAGAGCATCACCGCGCGCCCGTTCGCGACCGAGACGGCGCGGACCGAGGCGTACCTCACGGCCGGCTGCGAGATGCTCGGGATGCCCATCGGCATCGCCTCGGCGACGCCGCTCGACCCCGCCACCGGCGAGCGCCTCTACCGCATCGAGGCCGTCGTCTCGCCGGACCCGTCCATCGAGCCCGGCCTCACGATCGCGCTGCGCGAGTCGTTCTGCGACGCCGTCGTCGAGCGCGGCGAGACCGTCGTCTACGCCGACGCGGCGACGGACCAGGCGCTCGCCTGCCACCCGGCCTACGCCACGCGCGGCCTGCGTGCCTTCCTCGGGACGCCGGTCCGCGTCGACGGCGAGATCGTCGGGACGCTCAACTTCGTCTCGCCCGAGCCGCGCCCGGCCGGCTTCCAGCCCTTCGAGCGCGACCTCGTCGAGATCATGGCCGACGCCGTCGCCCGGCGGCTCGTCGCCGACCGCGCCGAGCAGCAGCGCCGCCACACCGAGGACTATTACCGCGCCGTCGTGGAGACGATCGAGGACGGCATCGTGACGCTCGACGCCGACTGCCGCGTCACGATGTCCAACCCCTCGGCGCGGCTGCTGCTCGGCCTCCAGCCCGAGGCGCGCCACGACGACGAGGCCCGCCGGCAGCACCTCGACACCGACTCGGGCGGCGCGCTCGTCCCGGCCGCCTCGGGGACCGAGCGCGGCGGGGAGACGTGCGACATGGACGCGCGGTGGCCCGTCATCGGCGAGGACCGCCAGCCCGTCCTGCCGGACGACCTGCCCGAGCGGCGCGTGCTCGCGACCGGCGAGGCCGTGCGCGGGGCCGTCCAGGGCATCGTCCACCCGAGCGGGTCCGTCCGGTGGTACCGCGTCAACGCGGCCCCCATCGACCACGACGGCGACGGCACGCCCGAGGCCGTCGTGCTGTCGTACACGGACATCACGGACTACCGCGCGGACCTCCATGCCTGACGGGCCTTCCGCGCCGGACGTGCCAGCTGTGCCTGACGGGCCCGGCGTCGCCCGCCTCGCGATGGGGCCCGGCGGCCTGCGCGCGGCCGTCGCCGCGTTCGCGGCCGGCCACGCGGCCGTCCTGCTCGCGGCACCAGACGCCGACGCCGCGCTGCTCGGCGTCGCCGAGGCCGAGCTCGGCGCGCCGATGACGGCCGTGATCGGGCCCGGCCCGGGCGGCACGCTCGCCGTGCTCGGCACGACCGAGCTCGTCCCGGCCCTGCTCGCGCTCGACGCCGCGCGCCCCGACGCCGCGGCCGAGGCCTTCCGCCTCGCCGGAGACGCCGGGCTGAGCCTCGTCGTGCTCCCCGCGACCTCCGCCCCTGCTGACGTGCTGCCCGGCGCGCCGGCGTAGCTTCTTCGGAACCGCTTCCAGCTCTCCTCGATGCCTGACGCCACGACCCTCGCCGCGCCCGCTCAGACCGGGCTCTCCGGCGGCACGTCCTTCAGGACGCTCGAGCAGTTCATCATCGAGCGCCAGGACGAGGTGCCCGGCTCCAAGGGCCAGTTCTCGCGCCTGCTCCGCGACATCGCCATCGCGGCCAAGATCGTCGACCGCGACGTCCGCAAGGCCGGCCTCGTGGACGACCTCTTCGGCGACACGGGCGACGTCAACGTGCAGGACGAGATCCAGAAGAAGCTGGACCTGCTCGCGCACGAGGAGTACGTCCGCGCGCTGCGCCGTGGCGGCGAGGTCTGCCTCATCGGCTCCGAGGAGCACGCCGAGGCGATCCCGCTGCTGTTCGAGGGCTGCCAGGGCAAGTACGTCGTCCTGTTCGACCCGCTCGACGGCTCGACCAACATCGACGTCAACGTGTCCATCGGGACCATCTTCTCGATCTACCAGATCCCCGAGGACCACGCCGGGCACGTCACGATGGCGAGCGCGCTGCAGTGCGGCCGCGAGCAGGTCGCGGCGGGCTACGTCATCTACGGCTCGTCGACGATGCTCGTCTACACGACCGGCGCGGGCGTCAACGGCTTCACGCTGGACCCGTCGATCGGCGAGTTCCTGCTCTCGCACCCCAACATCCGCACGCCCGAGACGGGCACGATGTACTCGGCCAACGAGGGCAACTACAACTCGTGGAGCCGCGGCCTGAAGGAGTACATCAAGTGGATGCAGACCGAGGACGCGCCGACGGGCCGGCCCTACACGACGCGCTACATCGGCTCGTTCGTGGCCGACTTCCACCGCAACCTCGTCAAGGGCGGCATCTACATCTACCCGTCGAACGCGCGCAGCCCGCAGGGCAAGCTGCGCCTGATGTACGAGGCCAACCCGCTGGCGTTCATCGTCGAGCAGGCCGGCGGCGTCGCCTCGACGGGCACGGGCGCGGTGCTCGACGTCACGCCGGAGGCGCTGCACCAGCGGACGCCGCTCTACATCGGCAGCCGGGCGATGGTCGAGCGCTGCGAGGCGTTCCTCCGCGGCGAGATGCCGGCCTGACGGGATGCGGGATAGGGGATGTGGGATGGGAGAAATGCGCATCCCGCATCCCCCATTACCAATCCCCCACGACGCGCGTCGCCGTCCCGATGTAGCCGAGCGCGAGCGAGCGCGTGGTCGTGAAGCGGAAGCCGGCGTCGACGCGGCGGCGCGCGAGCGAGCGCCAGAACGGGAGCCCGAGCGCCGGCCGCATCCCGACGAGCGCGTCCACGCGCAGCCCGGCGTAGCGCGCCGAGGCGCGGAGCGACTCCGGCGGCACGAAGTAGCGCGCGACGTGGAGGTCTGCGGGCGAGTCCGGCGCGACGAGCCGCAGCGCGTGCACGGCGACGACGGCCGAGACGGGCGTCCGGTTGAACGTGTTGAACACGACGAGCCCGCCCGGCCGGAGCACGCGCGCGGCCTCGGCGAGCGCAGCCGGGACGCTCTCGATGTGTTCGAGCACGTCGAGCAGCAGGACGGCGTCCGCCGAGGCGTCCTCGAGGGGCAGGGCCGCGACGTCGGCGGCCGCGAACGTGGCGTCTGCGCCGGGCGGGACGCGCCGGCGGGCGACGTCGAGCGCGCCCTCGGCGGCGTCAATGCCGGTCACGCGGAAGCCGTCGGCCGCGAGCGGCAGCGAGACGAGCCCGCCGCCGCACGCGACGTCGACGACGTGCGCGGCGGGGTGCCCGTCGCGGCCGGGCCGGATGCCGGCCTGCGCGAGCACGCGCCGCACGTAGTCCGTCTTGTAGAGGCCCTCGGCGCGCAGGATCGCGATCGCGTGGCCGTCGTCCTCGAACCAGCGGTCGCCGAGGTCGTCGTAGAAGGCGTTGTTGACGGTCGCGGGATGGGCCATGCGGGATGCGGGAAGGGCCATGCGGGATGCGCAGGCGAAACTGTAGATGTGGTTTCCTATCCCCTATCCCGCATCCCCCTTGCGCAACACGTTTCCGACGACGGTCAGGCCCGGGCCGAAGGCGACCGAGGCGACGAGCGCGCCGGCGGGCAGCGCCTCGTCCTCGAGCATCGCGGCCCAGATGTGCGGCAGCGTCGTGGACGACATGTTGCCGCGCGTCCGCAGAATCTCCTGGCTGTGCGTGACCTTCTCGTCAGGCAGGCCGAGCGCCTCGGCCGTGGACTCGATCACGCGCGGGCCGCCGGGGTGGATGGCAAACGCGGCGACGTCCTCGACCGCGAGGCCGTTGCGCGCGAGCAGGCCCGTCAGGAACGGCGCGACCTGAGCGCGGATGTGCCTGGGCACGTCACGCGAGAGCGTCATCCGGAACGCCGGGCTCGCCGTGCGCCACGTCATCTCGCCGAGCGTGTCCGGCAGGATCGCCTCGGCGTGGTCCAGCAGGGCAAAGTGCGGCACGGGCCGGCCGTCCGGCCCGGCCGGGGCGGCCGACGTCACGTCGACGCGCGCGGCCCCGTCGGCGAAGAGGCACTGCTGGACGATCTGCTCGACGTCGGTCGTGGCGGGGTCGTGGTGGAGCGTGCACAGCTCGACGAGCAGGACCGCGGCCGAGGCGGGCTCGCCCGTGCGCGCGGCCATCGCCGCGACGACGTCGGCCGACGTCGCGAGGGCCGGGACGGCGGCGTAGCAGCCCATGTGGCCGATGCTGAGCACGCGCGTGCCCTCGGTCCAGCCCTTCTCCTGGATGACGCGCTGGACGGCGTTGGGGCTGTCGTAGCCGGTGCACGAGACCTGGACGAGCGTGTCGGGCGCGGCGGCGTCGCCCTCGAAGGCCTGGCGGGCCACGGCGAGCGCGGTCTCGGCGAAGAGCGCCATGCGGCCGTCGAGCGGGGCACGGAACCACGGCGCGTCGTCCGGGCGGGCCTGCCCGTCGCCGGCGTGCGGGGCGGCGTGGATGCGCATGCGGTCCCAGTCCTGGTGCAGGTAGTCCTCGAGGCACGTCACGCGGCTGTCGATGTGGCTCTGGCGCGCGAGCAGGTCGTAGAAGCGGAGCGCGCGCGTGAGGTCCGGCACGGGCTCGGTCTCGGCCACGCGCTGCAGGGCCGCCTTCATCCACGCGACGCCGTCCGCCTGCGACATCCGGCTCCCGAACGCGAGCGGGCGGGAGGTGAGAAACGCGCGGGGCTCGGGGAGAGAGGCGGACATGGAGGTGATGGCGGATGTGGCCGCTCCAACGCACGAGTGCGGTGCAGAACGCGGTGCGTGCAGAAAAATCGTCTGGCGGTTTAAGGCCGGCCGGCCGGGGCCGAAACCGGGTGCGCCCCTACCCTCACCCTGGTGCTCCCCATGCGCAAAACGGTCCTCTTCACGTTCGCCGCGGCCGCTCTTGCCGGCTGCGACTTCTCCGGCGGCTCCGACGCCGTCGCCCCGATCTCGTCGCTCAAGGCGTCGAACCTGCCGGCCGCCACCGGCCCGTCGGCGGACCTCTTCTTCGAGGTCCAGGACGCCACCGGCCGCGCGTACTACCGCTCGGCCGTCCAGCAGGGCGCGAGCACGGCCAGCTTCGAGGCCGCGCTGCCCGAGGGCGTCTCGGTCCCGTCGCCGACGTCGCAGATG
>JAYWIE010000595.1:0-2032 GCA_043789155.1 Rubricoccaceae bacterium
CCGCGCTGTTCGAGCGCACGGAGCCCTTCCGCGCGCTGAGCGCCGACGAGCGCGCCCGCCTGCTCCAGAAGATGACCGTCGAGTTCTACGCGCCCGGCGAGGTGGTGCTGCAGCAGGGCGAGGACGTCCACCGCGCGCTCTACGTCGTCACCGAGGGCGTCGTGCGGCTGAGCGACGCCGAGACCGGGCGGACGGTCGACGTGTGCGGGCCGGGGGCGTCGTTCGGCGCGTACGGGCTCACGCAGGGCGGGGCGCTGCCGTACGAGGCCCGCGCGGTCGAGGCGCAGACGGCGTGCGCGCTCGTCGCGGCGGAGACCTTCGCCGGCATCCGCGCCGGCAACGAGGCCTTCGCGGCCTACTTCGACGCCGAGGTGCGGCGGTTCGTGCGCCAGGGCTCCGACGACGTCGACGCCGCCGGCGCGTTCCTGCTCTTCGACACCGAGCTCGGGGCCGTGCTGCGCGGCCAGCCGGCCGCCGTCGACGCCGCGGCGACCGTCCGCGAGGCGGCGCAGGCCATGGCCGCGGCGTCGGCCGACGCGGTCGTGGTGCTGCACGGCGGCGCGGCCGTCGGCGTCGTGACCGAGGGCGACCTCGTCGAGCGCGTCCTCGCCGCGGGCGGCGACGCCGGCGCGGCCGTGATGGCGCTCGTCGAGCGGCCGCCGATCGCGCTCCGCTCGGACGAGCGCCTCTTCGACGCCATCCGGACGATGATGCGCTACCGCGTGCGCCGGATCGTGGTCCTCGACGCCGAGACGGGCGCGCTGCGCGGCCTGCTCACGTCCGACGACGTGAGCCACTTCCGCGGCCTCGACCCCGTCGCGACGACCGAGCGCATCGAGCGCGTGGACTCGGTCGCCGAGCTCGCGGCCCTCCGCCAGGACTCCAACCGCCGCCTCTACCGCCTCCACCACCAGGGCGTCGACGCCGAGGACCTGCTCGACGTCGTGACCGAGGTCGACGACCAGCTCAAGCAGCGCCTCATCGCGCTCGTCGAGGCCGAGCTGCGCGCCGGCCACGACGACGGCACCGGCACGCCCGCCGAGCTGCCGCCGGCCGACGCCTGGGCGTGGCTCACGTTCGGGCCGGCCGGCCGCCGCGAGTCCGTCCTGCGCGCGTTCCAGGACAACGGCATCGTCTACGCGGACCCCGCGCCGGAGCACGCCGCCGCCACGGCGGCCTACTACGCGCGCCTCGGCGAGCGCGTCGTGGACGGGCTGCAGACGTGCGGCTACGCCCCGTCCGAGAACGGCCTCTCGGCGGCCCAGCCCGCGTTCCGGCAGCCGCTCTCGGCGTGGAAGGCGGCCTACGCCCGCTGGACGCAGGCCGCCGACCCCGACGCCTCGGCCGCGGCCGGGCTCGCCTTCGACCTCCGGGCGGTCTACGGCGACGACGCGCTCGCCGAGGCGCTCCGCGCGACGGTGCGCGAGCACCTGCCGTCGCGGCCGCTCGTGGCCGTGCTCGCCCGCGAGGCCGTCGCGACGAGCGTCCCGCTCGCGACGTTCAACCGCTTCGAGATCGACGAGGCCGAGGCTGGCGGCGCGCGCGTGGCCGGCGTCGACGTGCGCCGCCGGGCCATCGCGCCCGTCGTGCGTATGGCGCGCGCGCTCGCGCTCGACGCCGGCGAGCTCGCCTCGGTCAACACCTTCGAGCGCCTGCGCTCCATCGGGGCCAGCCCGCACCCGCTCGCCGAGACGGCCCGCGCCCTGCTGCCCGCCTTCACGACGCTCGTGGACCTGCACCTGCGCCACCAGATGATGGCCGCCGAGATCGGCGCGCCGCTGACCGACCTCGTGGACCCCGAGCACCTCACGCGGAGCCAGCAGAACCTGCTCCGCGAGGCGCTCCAGACGGTCCGCAAGGCGCAGGATGCGGTGCGGTCGTACGTCGGCTAGCCGCGGCGGTCCCGTTCGCGCCATGTCTGCGCCACCCGGCCGCCTGCTTCTCGCCCTGCGCGCGCTCGACCCCGGCTGGGCGCGGGCCGTCTTCGCCGTCCGCGCGGTGCTGTGCCTCGTCGCGGGCGGCGCGGCGGGCG
>JAYWIE010000596.1:0-7105 GCA_043789155.1 Rubricoccaceae bacterium
GGAGGTAGTCCTCGGCGAAGGCCTCGGGGGTCTGCGCGCCGACGGGGCGCGGCGCGCGGCGCGGCGCGGCCTCGAGGCCCTCGTCGTCCGGCGGCGCGAGCGAGTCCGCCGGATCCTCGGCAGGCGCGTCGGCCGGCGGCGCGTCGTCGGGGACGTCCGTCTCCGCGCCGGGCGTCGTCGCGCCCGGCGGGCGCTCGTCGCGGACCGTCGCGCGGGCCGGCTCCGGCGCGCCCGACCCGCGCCCGAGCAGGAACGCCAGCACGACGACGAGCACGGCGAGCGGCGCGACGACGCCGGCGATCAGGAGCTGCCGTCGGTCCATGGCTCACACGTGGCGCTCGGCGTGGTACGACGAGCGGACGAGCGGGCCAGACTCGACGTGGTCGATGCCGAGTGCCTCGCCGACACGCTTGTACTCGCGGAACTCGTCCGGGTGCACGAACCGCTCGACGGGCAGGTGGTGGCGCGTGGGCTGGAGGTACTGCCCGATCGTCATCACGTCGATGCCGGTCTCGGCGAAGTCCGCCATGAGCGCGTGGACCTCGGCCTCGGTCTCGCCCAGCCCGACCATGATGCCGGACTTGGTGCGGAGGCCGTGCTCGGTCTTGGCCATCTTGAGGACGTCCAGCGAGCGCCGGTAGTCGCCCTGCGGGCGGACGCGGCGGTAGAGGCTCGGGACCGTCTCGACGTTGTGGTTGAGGACCTCGGGGCGCGCGGCGAAGACGGTCTCGAGGGCTGGCCGGAGGCCGCGCATGTCCGGGATGAGCACCTCGATGGTCGCCCCGAGGCCGTGGACGCGCCGGATGACCTCGGCGAAGACCGGCGCGCCGCCGTCCTCGCGGTCGTCGCGGTTGATGCTCGTGACCACGACGTGCTTGAGGCCCATGAGGCGGGCGGCGTCCTCGACGCGCCGCGGCTCGTCCCAGTCGAGGTCCTTGTGCTCGGGGCGGCCCGTGAGCACGGCGCAGAACGAGCACGAGCGCGTGCAGACGTTGCCGAGGATCATGAACGTCGCCGTGCCGGCCGTCCAGCACTCGCCCATGTTGGGGCAGCGCGCCGACGAGCAGACGGTGTGCAGGCCGTGGTCCTCGATCGTCTTCTGGACGTCGCGGAAGGTGTCGCCGTAGGGCAGCTTGACGCGGAGCCAGTCCGGCCGCTGGCCGGGGCGGTTGCTCTGCGCCGGGCGCTGCACGACGGGCAGCTCGAGCGCGAAGCCATCGCCTGAGGCGTCGCCGACGTGCTCCAGCGCGAGGGCAGGCGCGGTGGCCGCGAGGCGAACCTCACCGGGACGGCGCGGGGCGGACGGACGCAGAGCGGCAGGGGGGAGGGTGTCGTCCATTAGAAGGGCCGTGGAACGGGGGTTGTTTCCCGAAAAGGTACGGCGACCCGTGAACGGCGCTCGGTAGCCGGCGTGCGCGCACGGCAACAGGTAGGCTAGACGAATTCGTTAGGACGTGCAGAGCCTGCGCTATATGTTTCTTTCAGGGCCCGTCCGTATGCCCTTGGATGAGTCCCGTTCCACTAGACCAGTGCTACTCATGCGACGCATTCTTCCTATTGCAGCTCTGCTTCTTGCAAGCGTGAATGCCCAAGCCCAGGGGATGTGTGCGCTGACAGGCCATCCGGCTTCGAGTCTGGAAACGAACGCGCCTGCCCTTGGCGGCCCCATCGAGGTCCCAGTCTTCTTTCACGTGATCACGGGAAGCGGCGGGATCGGGAACGTCACCGACGCGCAGATCGACCAGCAGATGATCGTTCTGAACGCCGGGTTCGCTGCGACGAGCCTGTATCCGAGGCTGTACACGTTCGTCCATGTCGGGACGAGCCGAGTCGAGAGCGCCTCGTGGTTCAACGGTATGCAATTCAGCGTGGGCACCAACCCTACAAACGAGGGGGTGGGGAAGCAGGCACTATCACAAGATCCGGCCCACATCCTGAACGTCTATACGGCAGGTAACCTTGGAGGGCCGCGCGCTTACGCCCGATACCCGTTCCCAATTGATTACGACGGAAACGGACCTGACCCCTTAAGCGACTATCCGGAAGACAGTTACTGGCACGGCGTCGTGCTGAAACATACCGTGATGCCGGGGGGGGGCGAATCCGGAGGGGACTCAGGGCGCGTCTTGATCCACGAGGTCGGGCATTATCTGGGACTTCTACATACTTGGGGGCCAAATGATGCTGTATGCGAGCTAGGGAATGGTGCGACGACAGGAGACGAAGTCGCGGATACGCCTCCACAGTTGGGACCGTCGGAGTGTGGATCTCAGATTTACGTCTGTCCATTTAGCCAGCCGCCTGACCCGAGCAACTATATGAATACAGTGTCAGTCGACACGTGCTGGGAACGCTTCACGCCAGGCCAGAACGCGCGAATGAGCAGAATGACTGCGAAGTACCGTCCGAGTCTTGGAGGCCCGCCGGCTCCGGGCGGGGTCACGGAGGGCGTGAGCGTCTGGTTCAGGCCGGGCCGCACATTTCGATATGCCGAGAGTGCTGGACTTCACATAGCAGGTACGCTCAATGCGACCGGTGTCATCCTGACCGCTGCCAACCCGGCTGTCGGGTGGTACGGCGTCAACGTAAGTGGCACGGCGACGCTGGACGGGACGCGCATCGACGGCGTCCGGTTCGACAACGCGACGTTCAAGCGTGCTCCGAGCGCGATTGCCGTAATGGCCGGTGGGACGGCGACCCTTCAGAGCGGAACTGTCGTCACGGGGACAATCGCCGGGCAGGGCGTCGAAGCCCTCGGGCAGGGGGCAACCGTCATAATCGAGGGTAGTGAAACTCGTGTGTCGTTCAACGATGGCGGAGGCGTGATCGCGCTCGGGGGAGGCACCGTAACGATTCGCGAGCAGGCACAGATCATCAACAACTCGTCCGGCGGCGTGTTCGCGTCGGGTTTCGACACGACGGTTGATCTCGACCGGGCGCGCGTGCAGAGCAACACGGGCTCCGGCCTGAGTGCCTTCAACGGCGGCACCGTCCGGACGACGTCAGCCGGCGCATCCAACCTCCGGACGGTTGTCAGTAACAATCCCGATGCGCTCGTCGCCGACGCTGGTGGGAGCATCACGGTCGGATCGTGCAGCAAGGGGACGTGCGCCAACGCGAACCACTTCGTGAGCCGCACCACTGCACAGGCGACGACCTTCGACGCGCGCGCCTACGGTGGGGGTGCCGTCCGGGCACAGGGCAACGACTGGGGCAACCGGGACGTCTCGTGCATCCGCCGTGATGCGGACGCCAAGAGCACGATTCTGATTACTGACGTCCTGAACCCCGGTGCCCCCTGCTCGGGCAACAGGTCTGCTGCAGGAATAGCGGCGATCTTCTCGACTCAGAGGGTTTCCGCCTCTGCTGCCCGCGGCATGTTGGCCGACGTTCTGCTGCGCGTGGTCGACGCTGAGGCTGCTCTCGCTGACGGTGACGAGGCCGCTGCATTCGCGTCGCTTGCGGACGCGCTCGCGTATGCCACGACCGACGACGACCGCGCCGGTGCGTGGAGCGGTGCCGCACGGATGCTCGCCGTCGCTCAGCCAGCATCGTTCATGCAGACAGCGAATGCCGCCGCTGCTGATCCGGCCGTACGGCCGTGGGCGCTCCGCGCACTCGCCGTCGCCCATGCCTCGGCTGGCCGTGCGCTCGACGCTAACGCATCTGCCGCAGCCCTCGCAGTCGGGTTTCTCGGTGGGCCTGACGGTCACGCGGCGTTCGGGCTGGGCGTGCAGACGCGCCTCGCCACTGAAGCCGGAGACAGCACGGCTGCGCTCACCCATCTCGTGGCTCTGTACGCCGAGGCACCGACGGGACGCGACTTTGCGATGGCACTTGCGCTCGCTGCAGCTGCGTTCCCAGGTGCGAACCTCGACAGTTTTTTCGCCGGCGCACCGCCCGGCACGCTCGTGAAGACAGGAGAGGAAACGGGCAGCGCAGCCGGAGCCGAGGCCGGGCTCTCGATCTCGCCCAACCCGACGGATGGCGATGCGCGCGTGCGCCTGATGGTCCCGATGGCAGCCCGAGTGTCGGTGTCGGTCTTCGACGCGCTCGGCCGGGCCGTCATCGTAATACAGCCGGCCGAGGTGGCGGCCGGCACGTTCGACGTACGCATAGATACGGCGCGGCTGCCGGCGGGCGTGTACGTCGTCTGGGTGGACGTCGTCGCTGCGGGCCAGCCGGCCCGAGTTTCCTCCGGACGCCTGACCGTCGTCCGCTAGTTTCATCCGCCTGCACACGCGCCAAGATGCCCCGGCGCGTGTGCAGGCATGTCCGGTGGTGTTATGGCGTGGCACACATGGTCTGCTGTGCTTCTGATGGTGGCAAGCGGTGTCCGAGGCGAAGCACAGACGTTGCCACTTCCGACGGGGTCGGGATTCGTGTGGGAGAGAGTTGGGGAAGCGGCATTTAACATTCCTGAGGACCTAGTATTTGACGCAGGCGGCACACTGTGGAATTCGTTTGAGGTTCGGTGGCTCGACGCGCGATCCGGGTTTCCGGGTGTGTGGATCCAACCCGCTTTCCGAGCAGGGTCGGCTATCCTGACACTGGGGCCGCATCCGGCCGGCGGGCTGCCACGCGCTGACACTGTCCTGGCTGCTGGCGGCAATGTCTCTCGTTCCACTAACGGAGGAGCAACGTGGACAACGGTCGAGACAAATGCTAGAGGCGTTCTCTACCTCATTCCGGCCGGTCACGCATTCTCTGGCCGCATCCTCGTCGGCGAGACCGGCGCGCGCTCGGACGACCGCGGGGCAACGTGGACAAGGACGACCAGCGAGCCGGTCATGGAGTTCTACGACTTCATCTCGCTCCCGCCTGCGGATCTGCTCCCCGGAAGCCGTTCCGGACGTGCGGTCGCCGCCCCACCAGACTGGCCGGCCGGGCGGATCATCGCAACGGGCGCTCAGGGCGTCCAGATGTCTGACGACGGGGGCGATGTGTACGTCCCGACGAGCTACTTCGCGTTTTCGAACCACGTTCAGCAGGTCGAACTGATCCGCCGGCCGGACGGGCACCCGCTCGGTCCTGGCCCTCGCCTCGTCGCCCTCCGCAACGGAGCCCCAACCGGCGTCGCCACCTACACGTCCGACGACGGCGGGGCAACGTGGCAACGGGGCGTCGATCTGAGTGAGCCGCCCGATGGCGGCGTGCGCTGGGGGCTGGGGCAGGGCCTGCACGCGCTCTCTGAGCGAGGTGAGACGGATCCCGGTGCCGGCGGGCGCGCGCTGGCCGTGCTCGGGCGCGGGCACTTGTACCAGACGACGGACGGAGCCGAGACATGGACCGTTGTCGGGCGCGCGCCGGAGATGCTGGCCGACCCGGCGAACAGCGAGTACGGGTCTGTCAACTCGACCGAGATCGGGCCGGACGGTCGGCTGTACGTCGCTGTCGCCGGCAACGGCCGGCCGCGGTGGGTGTGGCGGACGGCCGCGCCGTTTGTGGCCGCGGTGTCGTCCGAGGGCGAGCCTGCGGCGGTCGCGGTCCTCGGGCTGTCGGTGCGGCCGAACCCGACGGCTGGCTGGGCCGAGGCCGTCGTGACTCTCGCGTCGCCTGGCACCTTGCGCGTGGCCGTTCTCGACGTGCTCGGGCGCATCGTATCGGTGGGCTTCGACGGCCCGGCCGCGGCTGGTGGGACTACCGTCCGCCTCGACACGTCCAGCTGGCCGACTGGCGTCTACGTCGTCCGCGCCTCCTCCGCGGGAGCGGCGGCGACGGGCCGGCTCGTCGTTGCCCGGTAGCGCGCCGGGGGTACCACCCGGCCCGACCGCCGTGTACCTTCGGAGCACCTCCGACCTCCGCGCTCCCATGCAGCTCGCCGCGCCCGCCACCCTCCCCGCCGCCGCCGACGTCCACGGCATCCTCGCCCGGCACCTGCTCGCCGACGGCTACCCGTTCGTGCTCGACATGCAGGGCAGCCGCCCGGGCTACCTCCGCGACGCCACGACGGGCCGCGACTACGTGGACCTGTTCACGTTCTACGCCTCGTCCGCGCTCGGCATGAACCACCCCGGCCTCGTCGGGGACAGCGAGGACGCGCACGCCTTCCGCGAGCGCCTCATGGACGCCGCGCTCAACAAGGTCGCCAACTCGGACGTCTACACGCCGCACATGGCGCGCTTCATGGAGACGTTCAGCCGCGTCGGCATCCCGACCGCGCTGCCGCACGCCTTCTTCGTGTCGGGCGGCGCGCTCGCGGTCGAGAACGCGCTCAAGGTGGCCTTCGACTGGAAGAGCCGCCGCAACGAGCGCCTCGGGCTCGCGGCCCCGGGCGGGCAGGTGCTGCACCTCACGCAGGCCTTCCACGGCCGCTCGGGCTACACGATGTCGCTCACGAACACGGACCCCAACAAGACCGCGCGCTACCCGCAGTTCGCGTGGCCGCGCGTCGACACGCCGGGCGTGCGCGACGGGCGGCCGGTCGAGGAGCGCGAGGCCGAGGCCGTGCGGCAGGCCGAGGCCTTCTTTACGGAGCGGAAGGACGACATCGCGGCCATCATCGTCGAGCCGGTCCAGGCCGAGGGCGGCGACAACCAGCTCCGCCCGGCCTTCCTGCGCGAGCTGCGCCGCCTCGCCGACGAGAACGACGCCCTCCTCGTGTTCGACGAGGTCCAGACGGGCGTCGGCCTCACGGGCACGTTCTGGGCGTACCAGGGCCTCGGCGTCGTGCCGGACGTCGTCGCCTTCGGCAAGAAGACGCAGGTCTGCGGCATCCTCGCCGGCCCGCGCGTCGACGAGGAGGCGGACAACGTCTTCACCGTCTCCAGCCGCATCAACTCGACGTGGGGCGGCAACCTCGTCGACATGGTCCGCTTCGACCGCATCCTCGAGGTCGTCGAGTCCGAGGACCTCGTCGGCAACGCGTGGCGCACGGGCGAGCACCTCATGGCCCGCCTCACGGCGCTCAGCCAGCACTTCGACGGCGTCGCGGACCCGCGCGGCCGCGGCCTCATGTGCGCCTTCGACCTCCCGGACGCGGCCACGCGCAACGCTGTCATCGCGAAGGCCTACGACATGGGCGCGATCGTGCTCGGCTGCGGCACGCGCACGATCCGCTTCCGCCCGGCCCTGACCGTCACGCCGGCCCAGATCGACGCCGGCC
>JAYWIE010000597.1:0-1999 GCA_043789155.1 Rubricoccaceae bacterium
GCGAGGCGCTCACGGTCCGCGTCTACGACGTCATGGGCCGCCTCGTGACGACGGCCGCCGACAACGTCCGCTCGACGGGCGAGCAGACGGTCCAGATCGACACGCAGGGCCTCGCGGCTGGCCTGTACGTCGTCCGAGCCGAGTCCGGCACGGCCGTCGCGACGCGCCGCCTGACGGTGATCCGCTAATCGACACGGGGGGCGGCGGCGTTGGTAAGACGACGCCCCGCCCCCGCCGGGACGCTCCGCCCTGCGCGGGGCGTGCCCCGGCCGCGCGCCGGCCGCCGTAATGGGCGGTCGGCGCTTTCCAGACCTACCGCCCATCTCGATGACACGACCCGTCCGCCATCTCGCCGCGCTCGCGCTGCTGCTCGCCGCCGGCCCGGCGTGGGCGCAGGCCACGTTCCCGGTGACGTTCCGCTTTCTGCCGGACCTCTCCTCGCCGGCCATCCCGACCGTCGTCCGCGCGTTCGCGCCGGGCACGATGCCGCCCGGGACCGTCAACGACTGGGGGCCGAACGTCAACGGCACGATCCAGCCGGACGCGTCGAGCCAGATGACCTACGACGCGGCCAAGAACGAGTACCGCTACACCGAGACGCTGACCGTCGGGACGTCGTACCAGTACAAGATCCACTACCACACGACCAACACGCCAACTGGCTCGCCGGGCTACGGCGGGACGTGGATCTCGGACCCGCTCAACCCGCGCACCGTCGGGCCCAACAGCGATTCGGACGTGCTCGTCACGGACCCGATGGCGTTCCAGCTCGCCCGCGAGCAGAACGGCACGGCCCAGATCCGCGTCCTCTCGGCCAGCCTCTTCGGCAGCGCCGCGATCACCGCGATCACGTACGAGCTCAACGGCGACGTCTTCTCCGACGGCATGGCGTACTACGACGCCGCGACGCGCCTCTTCTCGAAGACCCTTCAGACGCCCGTCGAGCCCGGCGCGCAGTTCCGCATCACCGCGACCGACGCGCAGGGCCGAACGACGACGGCCGAGGTCGGCCTGACGCCGCCGGCCGTCGTGGACGCGCCCGTGCCGGCCGGCCTCCGCGACGGCATCACCGTGAGCGGCACGACGGCGACGCTCGTGCTCCGCGCGCCCGGCAAGCGCTACGTCTACGCCATCGGCGACTTCTCGGGCTGGGCCCCGCAGGAGGCCTACGTCATGAAGCGCGACAACACCGACCCGCTCGGCACGCGCTGGTGGACGACCGTCCCGCTCTCGGCCACGTCCACGCCGACGCGCTTCCAGTACCTGGTCGACGGCACGCGCCGCATCACGGACCCGTACTCGACGCTCGTGCTGGACCAAGGCTCGGACCCGTTCGTGCCCGCGGTCACGTTCCCGAACCTGCCGCCGTACCCCGCCGGCCTCACGTCGGGCCTCGTCTCGGTCGTCCGGCCCTCGACGCCGGCCACGCCCGTCGCCGGCTACGTCCGGCCCGCGCCCGAGAATCTCGTCATCTACGAGCTGCTCGTCCGCGACTGGGTGAGCCGCCACGACGTCCAGACGGTCACGGACTCGCTGCGGTACCTCAAGCGCCTCGGCGTGACCGCGATCGAGCTCATGCCGGTGAGCGAGTTCGACGGCAACGAGTCCTGGGGCTACTCGCCGAACCACTACCTCGCCTTCGACAAGTACTACGGCTCGCCCGAGGCGCTCCGGACGCTCGTCCGCGCCGCGCACGGCCTCGGCATGGCCGTCATCCTCGACGTCGTGTACAACCAGCAGACGGGGCAGTCGCCCTTCGTGCGCCTCTTCAACGAGGGCGACTTCGGCCCGCCGACGGCCGCCAACCCGTGGCTCAACCCCGTCGCGCGGCACGACTTCAACGTGTTCTACGACAACAACCACGACTCCGCCCTGACGCGCTACTGGCTCGACGCCGCCAACCGCTACTGGATCACCGAGTACGGCATCGACGGCTACCGCTACGACCTCTCGAAGGGCTTCACGCAGCGCAACAACCCCAACAACGTGGGAGCCTGGG
>JAYWIE010000598.1:0-6989 GCA_043789155.1 Rubricoccaceae bacterium
CTCGGTCGCGCTGCTCGCGCTCGCCGGCTGCAAGACCGCCGAGCGCGTCTACACCGACGCGATGGCGCTCGAGACCTCGGGCGACATGGAGGCCGCAGCGCGCGCCTACGCCGACGCCCTCCGCCGCGACGGCACGCTCGCCAACGCGCGCGGCCGCCTCGGCGTCGCCGGGCGCGAGGCTGTCGCGCGGCGCATCGCTTCAGCCGGGGCCGCCCCGTCGCGCTCCGGCGCGGCTGACGAGTACCTCGCCGCCGAGGCGCTCGTCCGCGAGGCGCAGGACGTCGGCGTCGGCGTCAAGCGGCCGGCGACGTTCGACGCCGACGTCGACGCCGCCTGCGACGCCGCCGTCGAGGCGCTCGCCGAGGCGGGCGACGCGCGCGCCGCCGACGGCGACGCCGGCGCGGCGGTCGGCTTCTACGACCGCGCCCGGCAGTACCGCCCGACGCCCGAGCGCGCGCGCGAGCTCGACCGGACGTCGGTCGACGTCCTGCTCGCCGGCGGTCAGGAGCGCCTCGACGGCGGCGACTTCGCCGCGGGCCTCGCGCTGCTGGACCGCGCCCGCCGCTACCGGCCCGACGCCGACCGCCAAAACGACCTCGACGCGTCGGCGCGCGACGGCTACGCCGGCTGGGCCGAGGCCGACCTCGCCGCCGGCCGCTTCCGTGCCGCGCTCGGCCACGCCGACGAGGCGCTCGCGCTCGCCCCGACGGGCTCGGACGCCGCTGGCGGCCTCGCCCGCCTCCGTGCGGACGTCCTCGACGCGGGCACGGTCGTCGTCGCCGTCTTCCCGGCCACCACGCCCCGCACGCCGACCGGCGACGCGCTCCCGGGCGACTTCCTGCGCGACGTCTCGGACATCCTCCTCGACGACCGCCTGAGCGCGCCCGTGCCGTTCCGGTTCGTCGTCGATCCGGCTGACGTGCGCCGCGCGCTGCGCCAGTCGCGCGGCGACCTCGCGGGCAGCCCGCGCCTGCTCGCGAGCCTCACGCGCGACCTCGACGCCGACGTCGGCGTCGTGGCCGAGGCCGACGGCTTCGCGTTCTCGGAGGCCGAGACCGAGCGCCGCACCGTGAGCTTCCCGCGCCGGGCCGGCGGCGACCCCGCCCCGGGCGTCCGCCTCACGACGCGGATGACGCTCCGCGTGCGCGCCGCGCTCGTCGCGACCGACGCCGCGGGCCGCCGCATCGCCTGCGACGAGGGCGCGCCCGAGGTCGTCGTGTCGGAGCGCTACGACACCGCCACGTCGGACGTCGCCGTGGACGAGCTGCGCCTCGGCGACGGCGAGCGCGGCCTCTTCGGCGACGGGCCGCGCGACCGGACGTACGGCCAGCTCACTGCGCGCCTCCGCGACGGCCTCGCGGACCAGCTCGCCCGGCGCGTCGGCGCGTGCCTCGACCGGCAGGTGCCCTAGCCGGTCGCCCGGCTGCCGGTCGTCCGGCGGCCGGGCGGCTAGCTTGGGCGCATCGCCCGCCGCTCGCCCCATGGACTTTACAGCCCTCGACCTCCGCATCGGCACCATCACGCGCGCCACGCCCGACGCCGAGGGCGTCGCGCTCACGGTCGCGCTCGGCCACGCCGACGTACAGGTCGCGTCGCAGATCACCGAGACCTACGCCGCCGACGCGCTCGTCGGGCGGCAGGTCGTCGTGGTGACGAACGGGCCCGGCGGGGCGGTCGTCCTCGCCGCGCTCTCGCCGACCGACGGGGCCGTGCTCGTCCAGCCCGACCGCCCCGTCGCCGACGGCACGCGCGTCGTGTAGCGGCGCGTCGGGCAGCGGCGCGTCGGGCAGCGGCGCGGCTCCCCGAATCCGGGGAGGCACCGGGGCCGCGCCGCACCGTAGCCTGCGGGCTCACCCGCCGCGCTCCGATGCTGCACCTCCCACCTGCGGGGCTGCGCCCGCTCCTCGCCCTGCTCGCCCTCGCCGCCGGCCCCGCGTCGGCGCAGGCGGGCCGCTACACCGTCGCCGGCACCAACCCCGTCGGCGGCGGGACGTACGGCGGGACCGTCACCGTGTCGCGGCAGGGCGAGGCCTTCCGCGTCGTCTGGCTCACCGGCGGCGACCCGGTCGAGGGCATCGGCGTCGTCGTGAACGACGTGCTCGCGGTCGCATACGGCGGGGCCGGGGCTCCCGGCGCGTGCGGCGTCGTCGCGTACAACACGGCCGGCGACGACGGCTTCGAGGCCGTCTGGGCCACGATGGGCGGGACGGCGCTGGGCACCGAGGCCGCGCGCCCAGAGCCTGCCCCCGCGCAGGCGGGGGGCGACGTCTACCGCGTCACCGGCACCAACCCTGGCAGCGGCACGCTCTACTCGGGCACCCTCGCGATGGCCGAGACGGACGGCGGCACGCTCGTCCGCTGGTCCGTCGGCGGCCGCGACTACGACGGGCTCGGGCTCAGCGTAGACGACGTGCTCGGCATCGCCTACGGCGACCAGACGTGCGGCGTCGCCGTGTACCGCATCGACGGCGACGCGCTCGACGGCGTCTGGACCACGCCCGGCGCGGCCGGCGTCGGCACGGAGGTCGCGCGGCCGTAACGCTCCGCCCGTGCGGGTTCGCCCGGGCGGTTGTGCTACGAGAACACCGGCTCGATCATCCGGACCGACCGCGGCGTGTTCGGAACCGGTTCGCCGTGCTCGGTCATCCTGCGGATGTGAAGCGCGAGCGCCTCGGCCATCAGCGCCGCACACGCCTCCGCGGTGTCGCCCGTCGCCGCGACGCCGTCGAAGTCGGGCGCGTAGGCGCTGAAGGTCTCGCCGGGCCGGGTCGGCTCCTCGATCACGATGGGGAACTGCATGGCGTCCGGGGTCAGGGGGTGATCTGCGCCTGTCGGAAAATAGACGAGGCCGTCTTCGGGTGGAGCGTATCGCCCGGCTTCCCGGCGACCGTTCCTGTCAGGAGGCACCTGCGCGCGGCGCGCTCGGCGAGCACGCCCTACCTGGCTGGCGTTCGATGGTGGGCTCGGCGCAGGTAGGGACGGCTCGCCGAGCCGTCCGCGGCCCGAGCGAGACGCCCCGACTGAGGACCGGCATCAGGCCGCGCCCGTCGCCGCGTCGACTTCGGCCTGGAGCGCCTCGACCAGCGCGTCCGGCGTCATCGCGCCGACGTCGCCCTGGCCGTGGCGGCGGACCGAGACCGTCCCCTCCTCCATCTCTTTGCGGCCGACGACGAGCATCACGGGCACCTTCTCCATCTCGGCGTCGCGGATCTTGCGGTTCACCTTCTCCGAGCGGACGTCCAGCTCGGCGCGGAAGCCGGCCGCCTTCAGGGTCGCCACGAGGGCCTCGGCGTAGGCGTTCTGGGCGTCCGTGATCGGGAGGACCTTCACCTGGAGCGGCGCGAGCCACAGCGGGAAGTTGCCGCCCGTGTGCTCGATCATGACACCGATGAAGCGCTCGAGCGAGCCGAACGGCGCACGGTGGATCATGACCGGCCGCTGCTTGACGTCGTGCTCGTCCGTGTACGTGAGGTCGAAGCGCTCGGGGAGGTTGTAGTCCAGCTGGACCGTCCCGAGCTGCCAGCTCCGGCCGAGGGCGTCCTTGACCATGAAGTCCAGCTTGGCACCGTAGAAGGCGGCCTCGCCCGTCGCCTCGACGGTCTGGAGGCCCATCTCGGCTGCAGCCTCGCGGATCGCGTTCTCGGCCGCGTTCCACGTCTCGTCGTCGCCGATGTACTTGGCCGTGTCGTCGGGATCGCGGAGCGAGACCTGGGCGGTGTAGTCCTGGAAGTCGAGCGCCTTCAGGACGGTCATCGTGAGGGCGATGGCGCTCTTGAACTCGTCCTTGACCTGGTCCGGCCGGCAGAAGACGTGCGCGTCGTCCTGGGTGAAGCCGCGGACACGCGTGAGGCCGCCGAGTTCGCCGGACTGCTCGTAGCGGTAGACGGTCCCGAACTCGGCGAGCCGGACGGGCAGGTCGCGGTAGGAGCGCGGCTTGTGGGCGTAGATCTGCGTGTGGTGCGGGCAGTTCATCGGCTTGAGCAGGTAGCCCTGCTCCTCGCCGTGGCCGTCGTGCGAGCGCGCCTCCGGAGCCTCGCCCTCCGGCAGCGCGGGCCCTGGCTGCCCTTCGAGCATCGGCGGGAACTGCGAGTCCGAGTAGTACGGGTAGTGGCCGGACGTGCGGTAGAGGTCCAGGCGGCCGATGTGGGGCGTCACGACGGGCTCGTAGCCGAGGCGCGTCTGCTCGCGCTGGAGGAACTCGACGAGCGTCTGGCGCAGGCGCGCGCCGCGGGGCAGCCAGATCGGGAGGCCCGGGCCGACCTTGTCCGAGAACATGAACAGCTCGAGCTCGCGGCCGAGCTTGCGGTGGTCGCGGGCCTTGGCCAGCTCGAGGCGCTCGAGGTGCTCGGTGAGCAGGGCGGCCTTGGGAAAGCTCACGCCGTAGATGCGCGTGAGCTGCGGGCGGGACTCGTCGCCGCGCCAGTACGCGCCGGCGATGGTGAGCAGCTTGACGGCCTTGATGGGCTTCGTCGTCGGGATGTGCGGCCCGCGGCAGAGGTCGGTGAAGCCGCCCTGCGTGTAGAACGTGATCGAGCCGTCCGCGAGGCCGTCGATGAGCTCGAGCTTGTACGGGTCGCCCTTCGCGGTGAAGTAGGCGAGCGCCTCGGCCTTGGGAACCGGCCGGCAGTCGAAGGAGACGTCGCGGCGGGCGAGCTCGAGCATCGTCTTCTCGATGGCCGGCAGGCTGTCCGCCGTGATCGCCGGCGCGCCGGCGACGCTGCGGGTGTCGACGTCGTAGTAGAACCCGGCCTCGATGGCGGGCCCGATGCCGAGGTGGATGCCGGGGTAGAGCACCTCGAGCGCCTCGGCGAGGAGGTGCGCGGACGAGTGCCAGAAGGCCATGCGGCCCTGCGGGTCGTCGAACGTCAGGACCGCGACGGTGTCGCCGTCGGCGAGCGGGCGGGCGAGGTCGCGGGTCTCGGCGGCCGCCCCCCCGCGCGGCGTGACGCTCACGGCGAGGGCGACGCGGGCGAGGCCCTCGGAGATGGACCGCGCGAGGTCCATGCCGGTCGCGCTGGCGGGGAGGTCGCGCGTGGAGCCGTCGGGGAGCGTGATCGTCATCGGGGGAGGCAGGGGAGCAGCAGGACGGCCGACGCGGCACCGGTAGGAGACAGCACGCTGTGCCCGTCGCCCCGGGTGGGAGGCCGCCGTGAGAATACCCGCCCCGCCCTGCCGCCTGCCCCTGCGCGGCGCGAAAACGGACCGAATCCGCCGGGCTACCGCGCGGCCGCGAGCGCGGCGTCGATGGCGGCGACGAACGCCTCGACGGGCTGGTTGCCGTTGACGAAGCGGCCGTTGACGAAGAAGCCCGGCGTGCCCGTGACGCCGTTGGCCTCGCCGAGGGCCGTCTGCTCGCGGACGCGCGCCGCGGCCTCGGGGCCCGTCGTGCAGGCCGTCCATGCGGCCATGTCGATGCCCGTCGGCGCGAGGGCCGCCCGGCTGCGGTCCATGACGTTGCTCACCGTTGTCGCCTGCTGGCCGGCGAACGTGGCGTCGTGGAGCGTCCAGAAGGCCGCCGGGCTCTGCTCGGCGGCGCACGTCGCGGCGACGGCGGCGGGCTGCGCCCACGCGTGCATCTCGAGCGGGAAGTGGGCATAGACGAGCCGGACGGTGTCCGGGTAGCGCGCGAGCACCTGCTCGACCGTCGCCGAGGCGAGGCGGCAGTACGGGCACTCGAAGTCCGAGAACTCGACGATGGTCACGGGCGCGCCAGCGGGCCCGCGCGCCGGCAGCCCGGCCGTGGCGGTGAGGAGCGCGCGGCCGCGCGCGGCGGACTCGGTCACGACGGCCGCGTCGCGGGCTGCCCCGGCGGCCACGATGGCGTCGGCCGAGCGGCTGACGTCGACGGCGTCGGCCGCGAGCATGTAGAGGCGCGTGCCGTCGCGCGTGACGAGGAACGGCTGGCCCTGGCCGCGGACCGTCAGCACGCCCTCGTCGATGCCGTCGATGCCGCTCGGGCGGAGGCTGTCGACCGAGGCCTCCATGCCCTGGAGCTGCGGGAACTCATAGCGCAGGTTGGCGAGGATGGTCGCGGCGCGGTCGGGCTGCTGGCTCTGGGCGGGGCTGCACCCGACGAGGAGGGCGGCGGCGAGGGCGAAGGCGAAACGGGGCATGGGCGGGGGGGGCGGTGTTGTGCTCGAAAGGTACGGGGGAGAGGGAATGCAGTTTGGAGTTTGAAGTTTGGAGATGACGCCTGCCGAGATTGGCTCGTGTCCATCTGTGGAACTGCACATTTCCTAAACTCCAAACTCAAAACTTCAAACTGTATTTATGGGCTCCAGGTCTTCCATCCGCCCGACGCGGCGCAGCGCGGGCCAGCGCGCGGCGACGACGGCGACGGTCGCGAGCGTCAGCATCCCGCCGAGCGTGACCGTCCGGACGGCCCCGAGCCACGCGGCGACCGTCCCGGACTCGAACTCGCCGATCTCGTTCGACGTCCCGATAAAGACCGCGTTGACGGCGGCGACGCGGCCGCGCATGGCGTCCGGCGTGAGGAGCTGGATGACCGTCGAGCGGATCACGACCGAGACGTTGTCGGCCGCGCCGAGCGCGAACAGGGCCCCCAGCGACAGCCCGAACGGGGCCCAGGCCGGCAGCGCGGCCGGGACCGCGGCGGCGATCTCGGTCGCGAGCCCGAACACGAGCGTGGCCGCGCCGAACGCGGCGACGGCCCAGAGCATCGCCGGCCCCGCGCGGCGCATCGGCGGGCGGACGGCCAGCGCGAGGCCCGTCGCGATGGCCCCGAGCGACGGCATCGCGCGCATCCACCCGAAGCCCGCCGCGCCGACGCCGAGCACGTCGGTCGCGTAGATCGGCAGCAGCGCCGTCGCGCCGCCGAAGAGGACGGCCACCATGTCCAGCGTGATCGTGGACAGGATGACGGGCTGCCGGCGGACGAACCGGACGCCCTCGAGCAGGCTCTGCCACGAGCGCCGCTCGGTGTTGAGCTCCTGCGGGCCGGGCACGATGAACAGGAGCGCTCCGAAGAG
>JAYWIE010000599.1:0-1991 GCA_043789155.1 Rubricoccaceae bacterium
GTCCAGCGTCCGGGCCGGGGGCTACGGGGCTGCGGGCCCGAGCACGTCGTCGATCGAGAGGACCGTGACGGGCCCGAGGTTCAGCGCGCGGACGTCGGCCTCGATCGCGCTCCGGTCGCCGACGATGACGACGGCGACGCGGTCGGGGTCGATCGCGGCGCGCGCGGCGCGCGTGAGGTCCGCCTCGGTCACAGCGCGAATGCCCGTCGTGTAGGCGGCGTACGTGTCGAGCGGCAGGCCGCTGAGGTAGAGGTCGCCGACCATGCTCGCCGTGCCGGCCGCGGTCTCGAACGGCTCCGGGAAGGAGAGCGCGACGTAGTTGCGGGCCTTGGCCAGCTCGGCCGCCGGGACGGGCTCGCGGATGCCCGTGAGCTCGCGGAAGAACTCGGTGAGAGCCGGGCCGGTGACGGCCGTCTGGACGTCCGCGGAGGCGGTGAAGGGGCCGGGGGCCGAGCGGAAGTCGAACGCCGAGCGCGCGCCGTACGTGTAGCCGTGCGTCTCGCGGAGGTTCTGGTTGAGGCGGCTCGTGAACGACCCGCCGAGGACCGCGTTGAGCACCCGGAGCGGGTAGAACTCCGGCGTCGCGCGGGGCACGCCGATGCGGCCGATGCGGACGACCGTCTGCGCCGCGCCCGGCTTGTCCACGAGCACGACCGAGCGCTGCGCGACCTGCGTCGGGGCCGGGACGACCGCGCGCGGTGGGGCGGGGCGGTCCGGCCACGCCGCGGCTCCGAAGAGGCGCTCGAGCAGGGGCGTGATGGCCGCCCGGTCCAGCGCGCCCACGACGACGAGCGCGGCGTTCGACGGCCGCACGACGGCGTCGTGGAAGCGGACGACGTCGGCCCGCGTGACCGCGCGCGTCGAGGCTGGCGTGCCGTCCGTGGGGCGGCCGTAGGGGCTGGCGTCGCCGTAGAGCGTGCGGTCGTAGACGAGGCTGGCGAGCTGGCGCGGCTCGTCGCGGACCTGCGCGAGGTCGGTGAGCCGGCTCAGGCGCAGCCGGTCGAGCTCGGCCTCGGCGAACGCCGGCCGCAGCGCCACGTCGGCCATGAGCGGCAGCGCCGCGTCGAGTCGGGACACGGGGGCGTGGAGCCGGACCGCGAGGGACTCGAGCCCGGAGCCGGACTCCAGCGTGACGCCGAGAAAGTCGACGGCGTCGGCGAGCTCGAGCGCCGTGCGCGTGCCCGCGCCCTCGTCCATCAGGTCCGCGGTGAGCGTCGCGAGGCCGCCGCGGCCGTCGGGGTCGCTCGTCGCGCCGGAGCGGACGAGCAGGTCCACCTGGGCGACGGGCACGCCGGGCTTGGCGACGAACAGCACGGGCAGCCCGTTCGAGAGCGTGAACCGCTCGACGGCCGGCGGGCGGAACGTCGGGTCCGGCCCGAGCGCCGGGCGCGCGGCCGGGTCGACGGCCTGGGCCGAGGCGGCCGAGGCGGCCGCGAGCAGGACGGCGAGCAGGGCGGCGGGACGCAGCATGGAAGGGGTCATGGATCGGGTCGGTGGGGGCAGACGCGCGGGGCGCGTCAGTACTCGGGCACGGCCGCCGTGCTGCCCGCGAGCGCGAGCGCCGTCTCGCCCTGCGGGACGACCGAGAGGGCGACGCGGCGGCCGAGCGGCAGGAACGACAGCGCCGCGTCCGAGACGTCGCGCGGGGCGAGGGCGCGGAAGCGGGCGAGGTCCTCCTCGAAAAAGTCCGGCGTGCCGGTGAAGGTGAGGTAGCCGTTGAGCGCGTCCGCGCGGTCGCCGGCGCTCTCGAGCCCGTCGAGGAAGGCCGACTCGACGCCGTTGACGACGCGCTGGAGCTCGCGGTCCGCCGGCGGCGCGGCCTGGACGGCCGCGATCTCTCCGTCGATGACCGCGCGGAGCTCGTCGAGCGTGTGGCCCGCGCGCGCCGTGGCGACGACGTAGAATGCGCCGCCGAGCGAGTTGCCGTCCTGGAAGGCCGCCACGTCCTGCGCGACCTGGAGGTCGTAGACGAGGCGCGTGTAGAGGCGGCT
>JAYWIE010000600.1:0-1990 GCA_043789155.1 Rubricoccaceae bacterium
CGCTGCCACCCGCACCTCATCGTCGGCAACGGGCTCGACGTGGCGCACTTCGACGCGCTCCACGGCGTCGACCCGACGGCCGAGCCCGTCGTGAGCGTCATGCCGCCGTACCGCGTGCGCGTCGCGATGCAGGGCCGGCCGCGGAGCGCCGCGCTGCGCCGGCTGCTCGGCCGCGGCGACGTCCGGTTCTCGTTCGAGACGACCGGCGGCCACCTCGCCGTCGCCGACGTCGAGGCCCCGGTCCGCCTGCGGGCCGTGTTCACGGCGCAGCCCGCGCGCCTCGCAGACGGCGCGAGCGCCTGCCGGACGCAGGTCGTGCTGTTCCTCCCGCGCCGGCTGGGGGCGCTCGCCCGCTCGGCCGTCGGCCTCTACGCCCTCCTGCACGACGACGTGGCCGTGCTCGAAGGCCTCCGCTTCCGCCGCGCCTTCACAGCCGCCGACGCCCCCCTCGCCGCCTTCGCGGACGTCGTGGACGCGCTGCCGGCGGGGTGGGGAAACGGGCAGTTTGGAGTTTGAAGTTTGGAGAGGACGGCAGGTAGCCCTTCGTATGCACCGTCTCCGCTCAAACTCAGTCTCTCCAAACTCCAAACTTCAAACTCTCCCATGCGCGTCGCCTTCGTCCGCCCGAGCCTCGACGGCCGCCGCGCGCACGACGCGCTCGAGCCGCTCGCCTTCGCCGCGCTCGCCGCGCGGACGCCGCCCGGCGTCGACCTGTCGCTGGTCGACGAGCGCCTCGAGGCCGTCCCGGCGCGCCTCGACGCCGACCTCGTCGCGATCACGGTCGAGACGTACACGGCGCGCCGGGCGTACCAGATCGCCGACGGCCTGCGGGCGCAGGGCGTGCCGGTCGTGATGGGCGGCTACCACCCGACGTTCCTGCCCGGCGAGGCGCTCGGCCACGCCGACGCCGTCGTGGTCGGCGACGGCGAGCCGGTCTGGGAGCGCCTCCTCTCGGACGCCGCCCGCGGCCGCCTCGAGCCCGTCTACACGGCCGGCACGACGCCCGACCTCGCCGGGCTCCGCTTCGACCGCTCCATCTTCGCCGGCAAGCGCTACGCCCGCGTCGTGCCAGTCCAGTACGGCCGCGGCTGCAAGTACGCCTGCGACTTCTGCTCCATCCACGCCTTCTACGGCAACTCGCTGCGGCAGCGCCCGCCGGCCGAGGTCGCCGACGAGATCCGCGCCACCGGCGCGCGCTACGTCATGCTCGTCGACGACAACCTGTTCGTCGACCGCACCCGCGCCGAGGCTCTGTTCGAGGCCCTGCTGCCGCTCGGCGTCGCGTGGGGCTGCCAGACGAGCCTCGACGTCACCCACGACGAGCCGCTGCTGGACCTCATGGCGCGCTCCGGGTGCGTCGCCGCGCTCGTCGGCTTCGAGTCGCTCGACGACGGCAACCTCGCGCAGATGCGCAAGCGCTTCAACCGCGTCGGGCCGAGCTACGCCGAGTCCATCCGCCGGCTCCACGCGCGCGGCATCATGGTCTACGGCTCGTTCGTGTTCGGCTACGACCACGACGACGCGGCCTGCTTCGCCCGCACCGTAGGCTTCGCGCTCGGGCAGAAGCTCGCGCTCGTCAACTTCTCGGCGCTCACCCCGACGCCCGGCACGCGCCTCTACGACCGCCTCGCGGCCGAGGGCCGCCTGCTCTACGACGCGTGGTGGACCGACCCGGCCTACCGCTACGGCGACGCCGCGTACCGCCCGGCGCGCATGACGCCCGCGGCGCTCACCGAGGGCTGCCGGCAGGCGCGGCGCGCCTTCTTCAGCGCGCGCTCGGTGTGGCAGCGCGCGCGCGGCCCGAACGTCCGCTCGCCCGTCCGCGCCGCGCTCTACCTCGGGGCCAACGTCGTCTCGCGGCGCGCGCTGCGCGCCAAGCTCGGCCGGCCGCTCGGCAAGGCGGGATAGGGGATGGGGCATGTGGGATGAGCAGCCCTCTTCCCGACCCCGTTCTGCCCATCCCTCATCCCATATCACGTATCCCGCTCCC
>JAYWIE010000601.1:0-6972 GCA_043789155.1 Rubricoccaceae bacterium
AGGACCGTCCAGACGCGCTGGCCGGACTCGGCCTCGATCTCGGCGAGCCCGTCCAGGTTCCACGGGTTGAGCACGAGCGGCTTCTCGCAGAGCGCGTCCGCGCCCGTCCGCAGCGCGAGGCGGATGTGGGCGTCGTGGAGGTGGTTCGGCGCGCAGACGGTGACCATGCCGACGCGCCCGGCCTCGGGCCCGCGGCGCAGCTTCTCGAGGTGCCGGTCGAAGCGCTCGACCTCGGTAAAGAAGGCCGCGTCGGGGAAGTACTGGTCCATCACGCCCACCGAGTCGTGCGGGTCCACGGCCGCGACGAGGCGGTTGCCCGTGTCGCGGATGGCCTGGAGGTGGCGCGGGGCGATGTAGCCGGCGAGGCCGGTGAGCGCGAAGTTGACCATTCAGAAACTGTCTGGGGAATCCGACTCCTCCCCTCGGGGAGGTGGCCCGCAGGGCCGGAGGGGGTCTGCCGGGCCGTGCGCCCCTCCCCCCCACCCCGCTGGCGCGGGGAGCCCCCCGAAGGGGGCAGTTTCAGACGGCGCTCGCTTCGCCAGACAGCCTCTCAGGCCGCGACCGCGGCGCGGGCCGTCGCGTGGCGCGTGTCCACGAGCACGGCCGCCTTGGCCACGACGTCCGCCCAGTCGTAGGACGAGTGGTCCGTCGCGACGACGACGCAGTCGGCCGCGGCGAGGGCGGCGTCGAGGTCGCTCACGGACGTGTGCTCGACGCCGTCCTCGCGGAAGGCCGGGACGTGCGGGTCGTGGTACGAGACGGCCGCGCCCTTCTCCTCGAGCAGCCGCATGATGTCCAGGCTGGGGCTCTCGCGCATGTCCCGGATGTCCCGCTTGTAGGCGACGCCGAGCACGAGGATGTCCGAGCCCTTGACGGGCTTGCCGGCGTCGTTGAGCGCGTCCTGGACGCGCTGCACCCACCACCGCGGCATCTCGGTGTTGACCTCGCTCGCGAGCTCGATGAAGCGGGCGGTGTAGCTGAGGGCCTTCATCTTCCACGAGAGGTAGAGCGGGTCGATGGGGATGCAGTGCCCGCCGAGGCCCGGCCCGGGCGTGAAGCGCATGAAGCCGAAGGGCTTCGTCGCCGCGGCGTCGATGACCTCCCAGGCGTCGAGGCCGAGCTTGTCGCACATGATCAGGACCTCGTTGACGAGCCCGATGTTGACCGAGCGGAACGTGTTCTCGAGCAGCTTCACCATCTCGGCCGCCTCCGGCGACGACACCGGCACGAGCGTGTCGATGGCGACGCCGTAGAGCGCCGTCGCGGCCTCGACGCAGGCGGGCGTGACGCCGCCCATGACCTTCGGCGTGTTGCGGGTCGTGTAGTCCTCGCGGCCGGGATCGACGCGCTCGGGGCTGAACGCGAGGAAGAAGTCCTCGCCGCAGACGAGCCCGCCGGCCTCGAGCGCCGGCAGGATCACCTCGCGCGTCGTGCCGGGGTACGTCGTGGACTCGAGCACGACCGTCTGCCCGGCCTTGAGGTGCCTGGCGATCTGCTCGGTCGCAGCGGCGATGTAGGACACGTCGGGGTCGCGGGTCTTGCCGAGCGGCGTCGGGACGCAGATCGAGACGGCGTCGGCCGTGGCGAGGTCGGCGAAGTCGGCGGAGCCGCGGAGGTGGCCCGAAGCCACGAGCCGGGCGACGGTCTCGGACGGGACGTCCTCGATGTAGCTCTCGCCGGCGTTGATCTGGTCCATGCGCGCCTGGCTCACGTCGAGCCCGACGACGCGGAGGCCGGCCTCGGCGAACACGACGGCGAGCGGCAGGCCGACGTAGCCCATCCCGACGACGGCGACGACGGCGTCGCGGGACTCGATGCGGGCGAGGAGATCGGAGAGTGCGGACATTGGAGATGCGTGTTTAGTGAGAGGCCGCGTTTCGAGCACTTCTGATCGGTGCGGGGTTCAGGGTGCCTAGGACACGGGGCAGAAGACGGTGCCGGAGTCGGACCCTGAGCCCGGTACCCCGCGCCGAAGGACGGCCCACCATCCTGAGCCTTGCTTCAGACGGAGGCTGGCCGCAAGGCGCGCGCGTCGGCGACGTACCAGCGGATGGACTCGGCGAGGCCCGCGTGGACGTCGTGCGTCGGGCAGTAGCCGAGGTGCTCGCGGGCGCGCGTGACGTCGGCGAGCGAGTGGCGGATGTCGCCGGCGCGTTCGGGCGCGAACATGGGCGGGCGCAGGCCGTCGGGGCGCTCGGCGAGGCCGGGGTCGGCCTCGGCGAGCGCGGCCCGGATGGCGTGGTGGAGCTGCACGAGCGTCGTCCGGTCGCCCACGGCGACGTTGTAGACGCCCGTCGCGGCCGCGGCCGGGGCCGTCGCGGCGAGCAGGTTGGCCTGGACCACGTTGGCGACGTAGCAAAAGTCGCGGCTCGTGCTGCCGTCGCCGAAGAGCGTGCAGTCGCGGCCGTCGAGCAGCGCGTCGATCCAGCGCGGCATGACGGCGGCGTAGGCCCCGGCCGGGTCCTGGCGCGGGCCGAAGACGTTGAAGTAGCGCAGCCCGACGACCTCCATCCCGTAGTGCCGCGCGACCGTGTCGGCGTAGAGCTCGTTCGTCTTCTTGGTGACGGCGTAGGGCGAGAGCGGCGTCCCGGTGCGGCCCTCGACCTTGGGCAGCGTCGGCTCGTCGCCGTAGACCGACGACGACGAGGCGTAGACGACGCGCCGGACGCCGGCGTCGCGGGCGGCGAGCAGCACGCGCACGAAGCCGTCGGCGTTGACGGTGTGCGTCGTCCACGGGTCCGCGATGGAGCGCGGGACGGAGCCCAGCGCGGCCTGGTGCAGCACGGCGCTCGCGCCCGTGCAGGCGTCGGCGCAGGCGGCGGGGTCGCGGATGTCGCCCTCGACCGTGCGGAGCGTGCCCGGGGCGCGGCCGGCCGCGGCGGCGGCGGCCTGCCCGAGCGCGAGCGCGGCGTCGAGGTTGCGGCGGTGGCCGGTCGAGAAGTCGTCGAGCGCCGTCACGGCCTGCCCGAGCCCGATGAGGCGCTCGGTGAGGTGCGAGCCGATAAAGCCGGCGGCTCCAGTGACGAGCCACGTCTTCGGAGCCGCGGCGAGCGCGGCCTCCGTGCGGTCGAGCGCGGTCATCGGAAGACGTTGACGATCTGGATGACGGCGATGACGGCCGTCGAGAGGCCGCCGACGATCGTGAGCGTGTCGCGGTAGGTGCGGCGGCGGCGGACGACCGTCGACACCTCGACCGTGTCGCCGTCGAGCAGCGTCGGGAAGCCGTCGGCGTCGCGGGCGAAGGCCTCGTCCGTCCGCTCGTAGACGGCCTCGCGCGTGCCCGAGGCCGCGGCGCGGAAGAGGCGGATGGTGACCGTGCGCTCGACCTCGTCCGAGCGGACGTCCGACGTCGGCCCGCCGGCGAGGCCGAGCAGCTCGCCGAGGTCCGTGCCCTCGGAGACGACGTAGAGCCCCGGCGCGCGGACGGTCCCGAGCACGACGACCTGCGTCGAGCGCTCGCCCGGCAGCAGGTACGTGAAGTAGCCCGGGGCCGTCGTCGCCGCGGCGCGCTCGTCGGTCGGGCGGAGCACCTGCGCCGGCGCGGGCGCGGCCGAAGCGGCGAGCAGGACGGCGAGAAGCGAAAGGCGGACGGTCATGGAGGGGCCGAGAGGTGGAAGCGGGTCAGGCCGCAGGGGTCGTGTTCTCGGCCCCGTAGGCGTAGTCCGAGCCGTACCGGTACGTGTAGCGGTACTTGTAGCCGTAGGCCTGCGAGATGTCGAAGCCATTGAGCACGACGCCGATGAGGCGCGCGCCGACGCCCGTGAGCGCGCTCGTGGCGGACTCGAGGTCGTAGTCGCGCGTCTGGCCCGCGCGGACCACGACGAGCGTCGCGTCGGCCTGGGTCGAGAGCAGCACGGCGTCCGTGGCGGCGTGGACCGGCGGCGCGTCGAGGATGATGACGTCGAAGCGCTCGCGCATGTCCTCGATGAAGTCGCGCATGCGCTTCGAGCCGAGCAGCTCCGAGGGGTTGGGCACGATCTGGCCGGCCGGCAGCACGAAGAAGTCGTCGGCCGGCTGCGCGAGCGCGTCCGTGTCCAGCGGGCCCTCGGCGAAGAGGGCGTGGCTGAGGCCGGGCTCGCGGCTGAGGCCGAACTTCTTGTGGACCGTCGGGCGGCGGAGGTCGCAGTCCACGAGGAGCACGCGGCGGCCGGCCTGCGCCATCACGAGCGCGAGGTTGGCGCTCGTGACGGACTTGCCCTCGGACGGGCTGCCGCTCGTGACGAGGATCGTCTGGACCTGCGCGTCGGGCCGCGAGAACTGGACGGACGTCCGGAGGGCGCGGTACGTCTCCGACGCCGTCGCCATCGGGTTGAGCAGCGTCACGAGGCGCGTGTCGATCTCGCGCCCGCCGACGTCGACGAAGTCCTTGCCGCCGAAGTCCTTGCGGATGAGCGACGAGAAGTTCGGGATGGTGCCGAGCAGCGTGTAGCCGAGGCGCTGGAGGTCGTCCGGCCGCGAGAGGCGGTGGTCCAGGCGCACGCGCGCCACGGCGACCGTGATGCCGAAGAGCAGCCCGCCGACGAGCGCGAGCAGGACGTTGCTGAGGCGGTTCGGCGCGAACGGCGCGGGCGCGGCGAAGGCCGGGCGGATGACGCGCGCGTAGCCGAGCTCGCCCTGCTCGGCGATCTGCGTCTCCTGGAGGTTCTGGTCCAGCGACTGGTAGAGCCGCTCGGCCGACATGCGGTCGCGCTGGAGACGCGCGAGGTCGATCGACTGGCTCGGGATGGCCGCGAGGTCGCTGTCGTACTGGCTGAGGCGCGCCGAGAGCGCGTCGCGCGAGGCGACGGCCCCGGCGAGGGCCGTGCGGGCGTCGGCGATCTGGGCGCGGAGCTGGGCCTGGCGCTCGAAGCCGGACTGCGTGTCGCCGGGCCCGCCGCCGGAGCCGCCGGCGGCGGCCGCGGCGATCTGGCCGGCGAGGCCGCGGGCGGCCGCCTCGTCGCGGGCGATGTCGCGGCGGAGATCGCGGATGAAGTCCGGGACGGCGGCGTCAGGGGTGCTCCGGAGCTCGGGGTTGCGGCTGTAGTAGACGTCGAGGCGGGCCTGCGACGTGCGGGCGCGGGTCTGGGCGGCGAGGAGCTGGCCGTCGAGGTCGGCCGCGGGGCGGCCGGCGAGCCGCGGCTGGACGCGCGCGAGCTCGCCCTCGAGCGACGCCACGGTCGCCTGCTGGAGCTGGATCTGGACGCTGGCCGCGTCGCGGTCCGCCTGGAGCTGCGCGGTCTGGGCGACGAGCTGCGTCGTCTCCTGGTCCAGCGCGACCGCCCCGGAGCGGTTCATGAAGTCGCGGACGGCCTCGTCGTAGCCGGCGAGCTCCTGGCCGCGCTTCGCGACCTGCCCCTCGAGGAACGTCCGCGAGGCGGAGACGCCGGCGCGGCTCTGGTCGCGGGTGAGGCTCGAGAAGGCGTCGGCGTAGACGTTGGCGAGGTAGGCGGCCTCTTCAGGGTCGGTCGAGACGCCCGAGATGCGGATCGCGTCGACGTCGGGGCCCTCCTGCGCCGCCGAGATGAAGCCCTGCTGCAGGCGCAGCGCGACGGCGCGCGCGTCGGTCATCGTCTCCCCCTCCCGGTCGACGAGGACGGTCGGCGTCCGCGTGGTGCCGGGGATGAACGGCACGGCGACGAGCCGGCGCGCGACGGAGTCGGCGAGCGGGAGGGACTCGCGGACCACGAGGAGCTCGTTCTCGAGGTTGCGCTCCTTCGAGAAGTACGCCGCCGGGCCCTGCTGCGAGAGCATGCCGCCGAGGTTGTCGTCCTGCTTGTCCACGAGCACGACCGCGTACGACGTGTACAGCGACGGCTGCGCGGCCGACCACACCGCGACCGGCACGGCCGCGAAGAGGACGCACGCGAGGATGAGCCACTTGCCGCGGAGCGCGATGTCGTAGAGGTCGCGAAGGTCCGTTCCGGAGGCCTCGGGGGCGTAGAACGGGTCCTCGACCGGGGCGATGGAGTCCGTCCGGGACGGGGTAACCGTGCGTGGATCAGGCATACACATGGGCGAAGTCGTCCAAGATAGGACGCCACATTCGTCCGGGGCCGGAGCGGGCCGGTCCACGGGGAAGGTTCACGAACCGCCGGGCTGCGCCGGGGTAGGACGATCCACCTCTTCTCGTGCCCTTCCCGATGCGCCTCGCCGTGCTCTCCGACGTCCACGCCAACCTCGACGCGCTGCAGGCGGTCGTCGCCGAGGCGGACGCCCGCGGGGCGGACGCGCTCGTGTGCCTCGGCGACGTGGTCGGGTACGGCGCGGAGCCGGGCGCGTGCGTGGACCTCGTGCGCGAGCGCTGCGCCGTCACGGTCCGCGGCAACCACGACGCCGCCGTCGCGCGGGACGAGGGCCTCTCGGTGCTGCCGCCCGACGGGCAGACGGCCGCGCTCGCGCAGCGCGGCCTGCTCACGGCGGACCAGCTCGCGTGGCTCGCCGCGCTCCCGCTCACGGCCACGTTCGAGGGCACGACGCTCGTGCACGCCTCGCCGGACGAGCCCGGCGAGTGGCACCGGCTGGACTCGTTCGGGGCCGTGCAGGCGCAGTTCGCGGCCTTCGACACGGCCGTCTGCTTCGTCGGGCACTCGCACAAGCCGGCCGTCGTGTCCAACCAGATCGGCGTCACGCGCGTGCGGCCCGGCCACCGCTACCTCGTCAACGTCGGGGCCGTCGGGCAGCCGCGCGACCACGACCCGCGCGCCGCGTTCGGGCTCTTCGACACCGAGGCGACGACGTACGAGCTCGTCCGGGTCTACTACGACGTCGCGCACGCGCGCCTGCGGATCGCCGAGGCCGGCCTCCCGGTAGGCCTCGGCGACCGCCTCGCCGCAGGCGTCTGACGGCACAGCGGCGCGACGGGGCGACGGGGCGACGGGGCGACTGTGTGCCTCTCCCCTCTTTACTTGTCATCCCGCCGGGTAAACCCGGACCTGACTTGATCCGGGTAGGACTTACGCAGTTGAGCATTCCCCCTCCAGCCGTCATTCCCGC
>JAYWIE010000602.1:0-1988 GCA_043789155.1 Rubricoccaceae bacterium
GTCCCGCCGCCGCCGCGCGGCGTCATCCTCTCGGGCGAGATCGCGGCCGCCCGCCGCGACCGCCGCCTGCTCGTGTTCGCCCTCGTCACCGTCGCCGACGCCGAGACCGTGCTGCGCGGCGGGGCCGACGGCGTCGTCCGCGCCGAGGCGGCACTGCGGCAGCGCCTCACGGCCGGCGCGGGCGTGCGCCGCGTCGAGCCCTTCGGCGACCTCCTCTTCGGCGTCTTCCTCGACGCCGAGGGCCCCGAGGTCGTCGCGTGGGCCCAGCGCATCTCGGCCCAGGGCCGCCCGCTCCTCGTCGGGGCCGTGCCCGCGACGGGCGCGCCCGAGCTCGTCCGCGCCACCGCGACGGCCGCGCTGCAGAGTGCCTACGAGCGCGAGCTCGTCTGCGTCGTCGCCTCCTGATGCGCGTCGTCACGGTCGTGCTCGACGGCTGCGGCGTCGGCGACGCGCCGGACGCGGACGTCTACGGCGACGCCGGGGCCGACACGCTCGGCCACGTCGTGGCCCGGCACGCGCCCGCGCTCCCGAACCTGACGCGCTGGGGGCTGGGCTACCTCGTCGCCGGGCTGCCGCGACCGGACGCGCCCGCGGCCTCCTGGGGTCGCCTCACGGAGGTCGCCGCGGGCAAGGACTCCACGACCGGCCACTGGTCGCTCGCCGGCCTCGACCTCGCCACGCCCTTCCCGACGTACCCGGACGGCTTCCCGCCGGACGTCGTCGCCGCGTTCTGCCGCGAGGCGGGCGCGAGCGGCGTCCTCTGCAACGCGCCCGGCTCGGGCACAGACGTCATTGACGCCTTCGGCGCGGAGCACGAGGCGACCGGCCGCCCGATCCTCTACACCTCGGGCGACAGCGTCTTCCAGATCGCGGCCCACACGGGCATGATCCCCCTCGACAGGCTCTACGCGATGTGCCGGATCGCCCGCGAGCGCGTCTGCGTGGGCGAGCACGCCGTCGGGCGCGTCATCGCACGCCCCTTTGAAGGCCTCGCCGGCGACTACCGGCGCGTCTCGGCCGCGCGCAAGGACCTCTCGCTCCCGCCGCCCGGCCCGACGCTCCTCGACGCGCTCCAGAGCGCCGGCGTCCGCACCGTCTGCGTCGGCAAGGTCGCGGCGCTCTTCGCCGGGCAGGGCGTCGACGAGGAGGTCAAGACGGCCGGCAACGCCGACGGCGTCGAGAAAACCCTCGACGCCGTCGCACAGGCGAGCGGCCCGACGTTCGTCTGGACCAACCTCGTCGACTTCGACGAGCTCTTCGGCCACCGCGGCGACGCCGCCGGCTTCGCCGGCGCGCTCGCGGCCGTCGACGCCGCGCTCCCGCGCCTCGAAGCCGCCCTCGCCCCCGGCGACGTCCTCATCGTCACCGCTGACCACGGCAACGACCCGACGACGCCGGGCTCGGACCACACGCGCGAGCGCGTCCCGGTCCTGGTCCACGTCGCCGGCGAAACACGCGGCCACGACCTCGGGACGGGCGCGACGTTCGCGGACCATGCCGCGACCGTCGCCCGCCTGTTCGGCGTCGCGTGGGACGGGCCCGGGACGCCGCTGCCCGGTGTGCCGCCCGGGACGGGAGTCGGGACGCCGCTCGGGATGAGGCCGTGAACGCGCACCTCCGCGCGCTCGAGGCCGAGGCCGTCCACATCTTGCGCGAGGTCGCGGCGCAGTTCGAGCGGCCCGTCCTGCTGTTCTCGGGCGGCAAGGACTCGGTCGTGATGGTCGAGCTCGCGCGCCGCGCCTTCGCGCCCGGCCCGGTTCCGTTCGCCCTCCTGCACGTCGACACGGGCCACAACTTCCCCGAGACGCTGAGCTTCCGCGACTGGCTCGTGCAGCGGACCGGCGCGACGCTCCACGTCGCGAGCGTCCAGGAGGCCATCGACCGCGGGCTCGTGACCGACGAGACCGGCCCCGAGGCCAGCCGCAACGGCCTCCAGACGGCCACGTTGCTCGACGCCCTCGCCGCGCTCCGC
Organism: Rubricoccaceae bacterium; assembly: GCA_043789155.1. GTDB lineage: Bacteria > Bacteroidota > Rhodothermia > Rhodothermales > Rubricoccaceae > DASVSE01. The sequence continues at coordinate 1,973 of JAYWIE010000602.1, forward strand.
GCGGATGCAGCCGTCG
>JAYWIE010000603.1:0-6946 GCA_043789155.1 Rubricoccaceae bacterium
CGTACGCGGGGACCATCTGCCAGTGCGGATTCCGGACCGACTGCGCGGCGGCGACCACGACCACGGCCGCCACGGCGTGCCGGGCCCAGCGCGCGGCGCGCGGCAGCGGGGCCGCGAGCAGCAACGACGCCGCGAGAGTGGCGGTCACGAGCAGGATCTCGGCGAGGGTCATGTCTCGTGTCGCTCGTCGGCGCCCCCTACCGGGCGAGGTATCCTCCATCGACGGCGTAGTACGCCCCGGAGACGAACGACGCTTCGGGCGAGCTCAGCCACACGATGAGCGCCGCGACCTCCTCGGGCTCGCCGAGCCGCCCGAGCGGGTGGCGGCCGACGAGCATGGCGTTCACGGCCGGGTCCGCCTCCAACGCCGCGACCATCGGCGTCCGGATGAAGCCCGGCCCGACCACGTTTACCCGGAGGCCCTGCGGGCCGACCTCGAGCGCGGCCGTCTTCGTGAGACCGACGACGCCGTGCTTCGCGGCCACGTACGCCGGGGCCGTCTCGAAGCCGACCTGCCCGAGAATGGACGCCACGTTGACGATGGAGCCGCCACCGGCTTCGAGCATCGCCGGGATCTCGTGCTTCATGCAGTAGAAGACGCCCGAGAGGTTGACGGCGATCACCCGCTGCCAGCCTTCGACGCTGTAGTCTGCGGTCGCGTTCGCTTCGCCCCCGATGCCGGCGTTGTTGCACGCGACGTCGAGGCGACCGTAGGCCTCGACCGTCCTGCGGACGAGCGCGCGGCACGCCTCGGCGTCCGAGACGTCGGCAGCGACGAACAGGGCCGTCCCGCCGGCCTGCTCGATGAGGTCGACCGTTTCGAGGCCGCCCGCCTCGTCCATGTCGGACACGGCGACGCGGGCACCGGCCGCCGCGTAGGCGACGGCAACGGCGCGGCCGATGCCGGACGCCGCGCCGGTGACGAGCGCGGACGCTCCGCCGAGGTGGCGGAGGGACGTCTGGCGGGAATCGGGATGCGTCATGACGAGCCTGCAGGGGTATAAGGCATGATGGTTCTTCGAGCGAGGGCCGTCTGCCGGACCGTTCCGGGTTGCCTTGGCGGCTGTCCCCACGACTCCGTGCCGGGTAAGACCCCACGCGCCCGAGTGCTCATCGGGACCCCGCCAGGCGCGGGAACGGAAGCGGGGGCGGTCGTGGCAAGAGCGTCGGAGGAGGAGACGCGCGCACGCGTGCGACGAGGTCACATGCCACGCGATGCCAGCCTAACGCTGAGGGCCGGCAGCACCGACACCTGCACGATGGGCGAGAGGCCAACCTCTAGGCCGAGCACGCGAAGTGTGGGCATCAGGTCGGTGTACTCCCACAGCCTGAGCGCCTGCGCCGCCCACTCGAGCCCGATGCCCGTGACGAGCCCAACCCCGAGCAGGGCAGCCCATGCTGCAGCGTCGAGCGCAAAGAGACGGTGCGCTCCGACGAGGAAGGCGGCGAGGGCCGTTACGCCGAGCACGATGAACACGTCGCCGGCGATGGCCGCCCACAACACGGCCGACCCGCGCAAGAAGCCCCCGTCCCACATGTCGTAGAGGAAGAGGCCGTGAGTGACCTCCCAGAGCGCGTTGAGAGCGAGGCCCCAGAGCGCGATCCGCTTCAGAGGAAGCCGAGCGAATCGCCGCCAGAGCCGCGCCTGCCCAGACGCCGCATTGGTGACGACCGCGGACGTGCGGCCGAGGTAGCGGAGCGAGGTCTGGCTGGAATTGGGACGCGTCATGCCGAGCCGGTTCAGGGTGTCAGACAGGATGCCCTCCTAACCGGGGACTGTCTGCCGGTCCGTGCCGGATCGCCGTGCGGGCCGTCCCCGCGGGTTTGTGCCGGGGCAGGCCCGACGCGCCCAGGGCCTCACGGCAATCCCGCGAGGCGCAGCACAGACGGTCCCGTCAGGCCAACGAGCAGCACGCCGAGCACCATCACGAGGAGGCCAGGCACGAGCAGGTCCGTACTCCGGACGCCCTCGCCGGCCACCATCGCGTTCGGCGGCGTGCTGATGACGAACGGGATGCCCAGCGACGCCGAGACCGCGATGAGGACGGCTGTGGACGGCGAGGGGTCCAGGCTCGCCGCGAGCGGGATCAGGACGGTCGCCGCGGCCGTGTTGCTCATGAGGGCCGAGAGGATGGCGGCGGCCGAGCACAGCGCGAGCGTCCGCCCGACGGGCGAGACCGCGTCCCACGGCACGGCCCCGGCCACGGCCGCGACGAGGCCGGACGCCTCGACGAGCTGGCCCAGCCCGATCCCGCCCGCGATCAGGATCAGCGTGGACCAGTCGAGCCGGGCGAGGTCGTCCCGCCCCAGCAGCCCGGAGCCGAACAGGAGGGCCGTCGCCCCCAGCGCGACGAGCGCCGCCGAGGCGCCGTGGACGGGCTCGGTCAGCCACGCGGCGACGGTCGCGAAGAACACCACGACGGTCCAGCGCCCGCCGCCGGAGGGCGCGGCGGGGGCCAGCGCCGGCAGGTCGGTGGCCCCGCTCACGCGGAAGCGCAGAGCCAGGAAGAGCAGCGCCGCCAGCAGCAGGCCCGCGGTCAGCGGCAGCGCGAACGTCATCCACGACAGGAAGCTCACCGGACGCTCGCCCGAGATCGCGGCGATGGCGATCGCGTTGGGGCCGGACCCGATCGGCGTCGCGATCCCGCCGACGTTGGCGGCGAGGGCGATCCCGACCAGCAGCGCCCGGCGGAACCGGTCGCCCGCCGGCATCCCGGCGAGGAGCGGGCGGACCGCGGCGATCATCATCGCGGCCGCGGCGATGTTCGACATCCACATCGAGAGCACGGCCGTCGCCGTGGCCGTGAGGGCGAGCAGGGCGAGGCGGCGGCCGCGCGAGAACCGGACCGCGAGCCCCGCGATCCACGTGTCGATGCCGTAGCGCCTCGCGGCCACGCCCAGCGCGAAGCCGCCGAGGAAGAGAGCGAGGACGGGGTCGGCGGACCACGCGAGCACGCGCCCCAGCCCGAACGCCTCGCCGAAGGGCCCAAGCAGGAGCGGCGTCAGCGCCCAGAGCACGAACGTCGGGACGTAGGGCGGGACGACCTCGCTCAGCCACAGCACCAGGCACACGCCGGCCACGACGGCGGCCCGCGCCATCGTGGGCTCGTCGGTCCAGACGAGGGGGAGCGCGGCGACGGCCGCGACGACCGCCGCGACCGCGGCCTTCTTCCAGAGAGGAGCGGGCGGGCTCTGGCCGAACTCGTCAGAGGCGGTCACGGCGCGCCCTGCTCTCGGCCGCTCTCGCCCTCCGCGCCGGCGGGCTCCCGGGGCGTCGTCCGGTGGAACAGGACGGCCATCAGCAGCGCCGCGACGGGGAAGACGCCGGCGTAGCCGACGACCCCGATCATGCGCAGCCGCATGTCTCCGGCGACGACTCCGCTCAGCCCGCCGAGTGCCAGCGCGCCGCTGACCACCAGCAGCACGCGGATCGACGTGGCGAGACGACCTCCGCGGAAGACCGGCGCGGCGAACAGGACGGAGAGCGCGAAGAACACGTCCCAGGCGAGGACGTCGAGGGCGTAGGCGACCGACGGCCACTCGAACGACAGCAACAGCGGCGTCCACGCGAGGCCGGCGAACGCGGCCTGCCGAGCCACCGTGAGAATCACGAAGTGCACGCTGCACGTGATGCCGGCCAGCAGGCCCATGAACACGACCGCCGTCAGGCTGAACACGCGGTCCTCCGCGGGTGCCCACGCATGCACGGCGACCATCAACGCGACCATCGGAGGCGTCAGGAGGAGGATCAGAACCTCCAGAACCGAGAACAACGGGTCGCCGATCGGTTGCTGCGGCGACTGGAGCGACAGCAGCCCGGCGACGAGCGTCGCCGCGTAGACGGCGATCAGCAGGGCAGTCCCTGCCGCAGACACGACCCCGACCCTGCGGGCACGTGCGGAAATCGATGGGGAAACGGACATCGTCTTGTGCAGTCTCGTGGTCACGGCTCACCCGCTGGGATACGAGCGCCGCCCGAGTGGCGCACCGGGCCGGGGTCGGCGTGAGGGACCGGGGCGGCTGTCCAGGCGAGACGAGGGCCTCTCGCCCAGCGGACGGCTCCGCGCAGCGGGAACGGCGCGGTCATCCGCTGAGGCGGACGAGGTGACGGAGCACGTCGGCCGTGCACGCCTCGGCGTCGTCCTCGGCGTCGGCCGTGAGGTGGTCCGGGTCTTCGAGCGGGGTGGGCGGCTCGAAGCGTGCCGCGAGCGCCTCGAAGTCTGCGAGCCGCGCGTCGGAGATCTCGCCCGGCGCGCCCTCGCGCGCGCTCAGGCGTGCGCGGAGCACGTCGTCCGGTGCGACGAGTTCGACGAAGCGGTGCCCGACGCCCGCCGCGGCGAGCGCCGCCCGGAGCGCGTCGCGGTGGCGGCGCGTGGCGAACGTCGCGTCGAGGACGGTGCCGAGCCCGCGGGTCGCCCGGCCGAGCGCAGCGTCCGTGAGCGCGGCGTAGGTCGCGTCCGTCCGGTCGGGCGCGTAGAGCGCGGCCCGCGCCGCGGCGTCGCCTCGGACGAAGAGGGGCACGCCGGCCGCCGCCTTCCGGACGGCGTCGGAGCCGACGGCCTCCCACCCGAGCGCGTCCGCGAGGGCGCGGGCGAGCGTGCTCTTGCCCGTCGCGGCGCGGCCCATCACGGCCACGACGAGCGGCTGCGACCCGGCGACGGCGTAGCCGAGCGCGAGCCGGAAGAACGCCTGCGCGTGCTCGACGCTCGCCGCCCGCTCGGCGGCGGGCACCTCGGGCTCCTCGCTCCGCATCCCCTCGACCTTGCCGCGGACGGTCGCGCGGTAGCCCTTGTAGAAGTCCAGCACGCCGAGAAGCTCCGGGTCGCCGAGGGCGGTCGCGATCCGCTCGGCGACGTGCCGCGCGAGGCCGGGCCGGCCGTGCGCGTCGAGGTCCATCGCGAGAAAGGCGACGTCGTTCGCGACGTCGACCAGCCGGAGGCGCTCGTTGAACTCGACGCAGTCGTAGACGCACACGCACCCTGCGTCGCCCTCGGGCGCGAGGTGCCCGGGCATGAGGTGGACGTGTTCGAGGCGGAGGTCGCCGTGGCCATCGACGACGCGGCCTTCGGCGCGGCGGCGACTCAGCAAGCGCGCCCGGCCGCTGAAGAACCGCTCGGTCGCGTAGCGGAGCGCCTCGTGAGCCGGCCGCGAGAGGAGCGTGCCGACAAAGCGCTCGGTCTGCGCCGCGTTCTCGTCCGTGCTGACGCGGAGCCGGTCGGCGCGGCCCCACGCGGCCGCCTCGGCCGTCGGTCGCTGCGCGTGGTAGAACGCCGCGAGGACGTCGGCCACGCAGTCGAGGTCCGCCGTCGCGAGTGTGCCTGCGTCGAGGCGCGCGTCGAGGAATCCGGCCGGATCGAGGTGGCGCATCCGGACGGCGACCTCGACGAGGGGACCCGCGCCGCCCCATGCCAGCCGCCCGCCCTGCCGCGTGATCGGCACGACGGCCTCGTAGACGCCTGCGCACAGGCGCCGGTTGAGGCGGACCTCCTCCTCGCAGAAGTGCCGCCGCCGCTCGGGCGTCGAGTAGTCGAGAAAGCCGAGGTCGAGCGGCTTCTTGACCTTGAACACGAGCGGCGGCGCGAGCGCGACGTACGAGATGTGCGTCTGGACGACGTCGACGCAGGCCGGCGCGTGGGCGTACAGGGTTCGGTCGGCGAGGAACGCCAGCATCTCGTCCGGCCCGGCGGCAGCGGAAGCGGGAGCGGCGGGGGCCGGGAGTGCCGGAGCGGGCATCGTCAGAGGGATTCGGTGAGGTCGGGCGCGACGTGGGCGAGCCGGAGTTCGCGCAGCATCGAGCTCTTCTTGGCGTGGTGGCCCTGCATCCGGCGCAGGATGTCGTCGAGCGCACGGACGGCCTCCCCGACGTGCGGCCCCTTGTTGAGCATCACGCACTCGGCGCGGTGGCCCATCGCGGCGTCGGTGATCTCGGCGCGCGACGCGAACCCGTCCTTCGCGAGGCCCTCCAGCACCTGCGTCGCCCAGACGACGGGCACATGGGCGGCCTCGCACACCCACAGGATCTCCTCCTGGACCTCGGCCATCCGCTCGAAGCCGACCTCGACCGCGAGGTCGCCCCGCGCGATCATCACGCCGCAGGCGGGCGCGCGCATCGCCTCGAAGAGCATCGCCGGGAGGTTCTCGAAGCCCCGCCGGGTCTCGATCTTGAGCACGACCGCGGGCGACGGCCGTCCGGCGCTCGCCCCGCCGGGCGCGGCGAGCGCCGCGAGGTGCGCGTGGAGGAGCCGGACGTCCTCTGCGGTGTTGGCGAACGAGAGCGCGACGAGGTCGGCGTTCGCCGCGACGAACGGCAGGTCCGCGAGGTCCTTCTCGGTGAATGCCGCCACGCGGAGCGTGCTGTCGGGCAGGTTGATCCCCTTGTCGGCGCGGAGCCGCGCCCGCGCGCCGGCCTGCGTGATGCGGACGAGCACGCGCTCCGCCTCGACCGCCTCGACGACCCCGCCGATCGTCCCGTCGTCGAACCACACGCGCTCGCCGGTCGCGACGCCGCCGAGCGCGACGGGCAGCGTGCAGCCGACCGTCGCCGGACCCGCGGCGTCGGCCGCGTGGCCGGGCGCGTCCGAGCGCGTGAGCGCGAGCACGTCGCCGGCGCGGAGCGGGACAAATCCTTCCTTCGCCGGCAGGTCGCCGACGACCGTGCCTGGGTCGTCCGCGCTGCCTTTGAGGCGGAGGTGCGTGCCGGGCACGACGTAAGCCGTCTTGTCGGCCGTCGCCCATGCCCCCCTCTCCCCCACGCTCTCCACGTCCCACGTCCGTTTGGAGCCGCGGGCATCCACGAGCCGGATCCTGTCGCCGGCGGCCAGGCGGGCCAGCCACGCACCCGGCACGGGCAGAATGGCGTCGGAGGGTGCTGGTGGGGGGAGCGGCGCCTCGGCCGGCGCGAGCCAGACGCGCGCGCGGCGGACGACGCGGCCGAGCGCGTCGCGGA
>JAYWIE010000604.1:0-6937 GCA_043789155.1 Rubricoccaceae bacterium
GACCTCGTCCATCATGGCCTCGTCGACGTGGAGGCGGCCGGCGGTGTCGATGATGAGCGTGTCGCGGCCGGTGCGCTTGGCCTCGGCGAGCGCCTCGCGGGCGACGGCGACGGCGTCCGTGAGCGGCGTGCCGTCCGCGCCGCGCAGGGAGAACACGGGCACGCCGACCTGCTTCGCGAGCGTCTCGAGCTGCTCGACCGCGGCCGGGCGGTAGACGTCGGCCGCGGCGAGCATCGGGCTGCGGCCCTGCGCCTTGAGCATGCGCGCGAGCTTGCCCGTGAACGTCGTCTTGCCCGAGCCCTGGAGGCCGGCGATGAGGATGACAGTCGGCGGGCGCTTGGCCTTGTTCAGCGGCACGTGGACGTCGCCGAGCAGGAACACGAGCTCGTCGTAGATCGCCTTGACGAACTGCTGGCCCGGGCTGACGGCCTGCAGGACCTTGTCGTCGAGCGCGGCCGCCTTCACCTTGTTGGTGAACTCGCGGGCGACGTCGTAGTTGACGTCGGCGTCGAGGAGCGCGCGGCGGACCTCGCGCATCGTCTCGGCGATGTTGAGCTCGTTGACGCGGCCATCGCCCTTGACGGACTTGAGGGCCACGTCGAGCTTCTCAGAGAGAGTCTCGAACATTGGGAGTGCCTTGTGTGGGACCGTGGCCGCCGTCTGCCGGCGGGCGCGCGGGATGCGCTGTGTGTCCGCGACCCCTTGCGGGTGGCGTCGCGGCGACGGGGGCGGAGCCGCGACGCTCGTGAGCGGATCGCGGCCGGACCCCCGCCGAGAGGTCCGAACGGGCAGCGCCCAAGCTAGCCGGCCGGGCGCGGGCGAATGGTGAAGGCGGAATGCGGAATCCCCCGCCCCGGCACACCTGCGGCTCCTGCCGCATCCCGGTCGTCTCAGCCCCGACGTGCGATCTCGAGACGGACTGAGCCACGCGAGAGCCGTCTGGCCCGGCCTTTCCCGGATGGCGCGCTCTCGCGCCTGAGGTCTGTTCTGACGAGAGCGCCGGCGGGCCCTGACGTCAGGCCTCCTGCGTCGCGGGCGGGAGCGCGTCGCGGCCGAGCGCGGCGAGGGCCTCGGCGAGCGTCGCGTGGACCGTCATCGCCTTGCCGCGCCGCCGGCACATCGCGGCGAGCATCTCCGAGATCGCGCGGTCGCCGAACGTCGGGCTGCAGACGAGGACGTCGCGGCCGTCGCCCGACCCGACCTCGGCGTCCACGATCGGCCCGACGTCTGCCGGGAGGATGTCGTGGGCGAGGACGGCCGCGCAGTTCCACAGGACGTCGAAGCCGTCGTGCCACGCCGGGTCGGCGTGGATGCGGTCCGCGGCGGCGAGGAGCATCGGGCCACTCACGACGCCTTGGAACGCGACGACCGCGAGGCGTTCGGCGGGGTGGACCGAGACATGGGGAGATGTTTCAGCCATCGTTACGGTTAGACGAAGTCGAGAAATACAAATTGCATACTCGGCCGGACGGCGTGGTGATCCCGGCGCGGCCCTGTCTGGCCGTAGCATTGGGGCCCACCCGCCCAGGCCCCGTGTCCGACGCCCGCTCCGATTCCTGGTGGCACGTCTCGCTCGACCCCGCCGAGCGCGGCGACGCCGAGGCCAACCGCCTCCGCGACGCCGACGGCCGCCCGCTCGTCAACCCGCCCGGCGCGGACGGCCGGCCGCCGCTGGACTACGCAGGCTACCTCGGCCTCGACGCGCTCCTCGCGGCGCAGCACCCGGCCTCGACCGTCCCGGACGAGCGCGTGTTCGTCGTCGTGCACCAGCTGTGCGAGCTCGTCTTCAAGCAGATGACGTTCGACCTCGGCGTCGTCGCGGGCACGATGGAGCGGCTGCTGCGGCTCGGGCCGGGCCTGCCGGCGCTCGCGCTCGCCGAGGGCGAGGTCGACGACGACGCCTCGGACGTGTCGGCCTTCTGGCGGCCGGCGATCACGGCCGCCAACCGCCTCCGGCACGCCGCGCGCGCCATCCTGCCGCCGGTGATGCAGCTCATGGGCCGCGGGGCCGACGACGACGTCCTGTTCTCGCGCGTCGAGTTCACCTTGTTCCGGGCGCACCTCGAGCCGTCGTCGGGCTTCCAGACGGCGCAGCTGCGCCTTATCCAGCGCGCGCTCGGCAAGGGGCCGCTGCTGGACCTGCGCGTCTTCCCCGGCGCGGCCTACGGGCCGCACGACACGGGCTCGCCCTGCGGCCACGTCTCGCTCGCGGACCCCGCCATCCTGCGCGGCGCGGCCGAGACGGCGTCGCCGCCCGAGACCTCGCCGGCCTACGTGGCCGGGCAGCTGGACCGGCTCGTCCACCTCGTGCTCGCCCGCATCCCGGCCCTGCCCGGCGCGCCCGCGCCGCCCGCGGTCTCGCGCCTCCACCCGGACGACGTCGAGCGGGCCGTCGCCCGGTTCGCGGCCACGCTCGGCGCGGACGCGCCGGCCGACGCCGCCAGCGACTTCCGGGCCGACCTCGAGCGGGCCGCTGCGGCGGAGAACGCGCGCCGCGACGGGCTCGGCGCGGCGCGTGCCGGCGCGTTCGCGCTCCAGGCCGGCGCGCCCGGCGCGGCGCTCGTCCACGTCCTCGACCGCCTCGTGTCGCTCGACGACGCCCTCCACAGCCCGCGCAGCGAGTCGTTCCTGACCGTCCACCGCAAGACGGTCCGCCGGCACGTCGCGGACGACTCGGGCACGGGCGGCGGCGGGATGCCGTACCTCGTCACGAGCCAGCGCTTCCTGCTGCCGCTCTTCCCGGCCCTCGTCGCGTACCTGGACCTCGACGATCCCGTCTGAGGAAGGGAGCGGGGAGCGGGCCGGGTGAACCCGGACCTGAGCGGGGAGCGGGAAAATTTGCCACCCCCTCTCTACTTGTCATCCCGCCGGGTAAACCCGGACCTGACTTGATCCGGGATCTGCCTTTCCGCATTTCTTCGCGTTGCACAATGCAAAAGACAGATCCCGGATCGAGTCCGGGATGACACATTTTTGTTGTGGCAGTCGAATGGGGAACATTTCAGCCGTGCGCCTTCGAACCCCATCCCCCTCAGGCGGCCATCTCGTCGAAGAGGGCGTCGAAGGCGTGGACGTGCTCGGGCCACGCGAGCGGGGCCGGGATGCGCCGCAGGACGTCCGGCGGGAGCGGCAGCTCCGAGCCGTCGAGCAGGCGGCGGAGCGTGGCGAAGAGGTCGCCCTCGTCGTCGTAGAGGACCGGCGCGTGGAGCAGCGGGCGGTGCAGCGCCGGCGGGATAAGCTCGGGGTACGTCAGGCGGTCCGGCAGCAGCGGGTGGCAGCCGCAGTGGATGGCCTCGAGCATCGAGAGGCCGAAAAACTCGTGGCGCGACGTCGACACGACGATGTCGGAGCGCCACAGCAGCGCGGCGTAGTCGGCGATGGACTCGGCGAAGCCGTAGTGCAGCACGCGGTCCGCGTAGCGGCGGAAGCCCTCGGCGAAGGCCGGCGGCGTCTCGGCGAAGGTCTCGCCGGCGAGGACGAGCCGGAAGCGCGCGCCGACGTCGTCGAGGCGGTTGACGACGCGGAAGAAGGCCTCGGGGTCCTTGTCGTGCTCCCAGCGGTGGTTCCACAGGAGCACCGGCGGTCCGGGCTCGCGCACGCGCCGCGCCTCGGCCGCGGGCCGGGCCGCGTCGAGCACGGCGAGGTCCACGCCGAGGCGGAGCACCGTCGACTTGGCGAGCAGCCCGGGCAGGTGGCCGACGTGCGTGTAGTCCGGGAAGCGGCGCAGCAGGTCCGGCAGCGCCCCGAAGAACTCGTCGTGGTGGTACTGCGAGTTGAAGGCGACGCGGTCGGCGGCGAGCATCGAGAGGACGTTGACGAAGGCGTAGGTGAGGTCGCGCGGCGGCGGGGTGCCGTCCGGGGCGGGGCGCAGCGGGTACGTGAGCTGGTTCTCGTGGAGGTAGTAGAGGACCGGCGTGCGCGCGAAGCGGTCGCGGGTGAGCGCGAGGAAGGCGGGCAGGTTGACCATGTCCGTCGCCACGATGAGGTCGGGCGTCCACGCGCCGGCCCCGTCGGCGGCCCCGGCAGCGGCCCCGTCGGCGGCTCTTTCGCCGGCCGTCGCGTCGCGGGCCTTCCCGGCGAGCGTGACGGCCCCGCCCTGCATGCGCCACTTCCACGACCGCGCCGCCATGGTGACGCAGCGGACGTCGTGGCGGCTGTGCGCGGCGAGGCCGTCGGCGAAGCGGCGGTGCGAGCCGCCGTACCACGGCTCGAGCAGGAGCACGTTCATCGGGCGCGCGGGCATCGGGCGCGCGGCTGCGAGCCGTGCGGGGAACAGGTCACGCGCCGGCAGCGGCGGCCTCGGCCCCCTCGTCCTCGGTCGCCGGGCGCACGATGGCGATCGTGCGGACCTGGAGGTTCTCGCGCAGCACGACGTCGCGGACCTCGACCGCGCTCACCGCGACCTCCTCGCCGGGCTCCATCGCCACGACGCGCGTGTCGAGCACGAGCGACAGCGGGCGCTCGACGACGTTCTTGATGATCATCCCGCGGCGAGCCGGCATGGGCGGAGTTGGACGGTGAGAGGCGTGGCAAGATATTGCCGCCCGCCGCCTCCCGCCCGTCGGGGAAACCCGAACCTATGCCCGACTCCGACCGCCCCGAGCGACACAACTCGTCCGCGCGCCACGCCGCGGGCCGGGTCGTCCGCTCCGCCCGTGACGCCGCGCGCGGGGCCGCCGCCGCGCTCGCCGGGCTCGTCTACCCGGAGCTCTGCCTCGGCTGCGACCGCCGCCTGCCCGACGCCGCCGGCGCGCTCGCCGGCCTGCCGCTCTGCCCGACGTGCCTCGCGGCCCTTCCCGCGGCCCCACCGCCGGCCGTCGAGGGCCTGCCTGCCGGCACGGCCGCGGTCGCGCTGTGGACGTACGACGCCGGCGGGACGGTCCGGCGGGTCCAGCACGCGCTCAAGTACGGTGGGCGCGAGCGGCTCGGGCACCCGCTCGGGCGGCTCGTCGGCGCGGCGGTGCGGCGCGCGGGCGTGGCCGGCGTCGACCTCGTCGTGCCGGTGCCGCTGTCGTCGCTGCGGCTGCTCGAGCGGGGCTACAACCAGGCGACTTCGCTCGCCGAGGGCGCGGCCGAGGCGCTCGGGTGCGAGGCCCGCACGGACCGCCTCGTCCGCACGCGCGCCACGCGGACGCAGACGGCGCTGACGGCCGAGCAGCGCCGCGCCAACGTCGCGGGGGCCTTCGCCGTGCCGCACCCCGAGGCCGTCGCCGGCCGGCACGTGCTGCTCGTGGACGACGTCCTGACGACGGGCGCGACGCTCGCCGAGGCGGCCCGCCCGCTCGCCGAGGTCGGGGCGCGGGTGACGGTCGCCGCGCTCGCGGCGGTGGCGTGACGGGACGGCACGACGGCACGACGGCACGACGGCACGACGGAATTTGCACCCACCTCTCTACTTGTCATCCCGCCGGGTAAACCCGGACCTGACTTGATCCGGGATCTGCCTTTTTGCATTCTCCTGTGTTAAGAAACGCGAAAAGGCAGATCCCGGATCAAGTCCGGGATGACATTTTTTGTTGTTTTGTTTTATCATAATAAACTATTTAAATCATTCTCTTTCATCCTATTCACCCTTTCACACGCCGTACGCCGTGCGGAGACGGTCCAGGACCGCGCGCGTCGTGCGGTCGGCGATGTCGTAGACGTGCTCGAAGCCCTCCGTCCCGCCGGCGTAGGGGTCCGGCACCTCGTAGCCGTCCGCGCCCGGGCCGGGCTCGGGGTCGAACTCGCGGAAGAGGCGGACGCGCGTGCCGTGGTCGCCGTCGGGGTCGAGCGCGAGCGTGTCGTGGAGGTTGGCGCGGTCCATGACGAAGACGTGGTCGAAGTGGTCGAGGTCCGAGCGGCCGAGCTGCCGGGCGCGCAGGCGGGACGTGTCGGTCCCGCGGCGGGCAGCCATGGCCGTCGTGCGCCGGTCCGGCGGCCCGCCGACGTGCCAGCCGCCCGTTCCGGCCGAGTCGACCTCGAAGCGGTCCGCGAGGCCCGCCTCGGCCACGCGGTCCTGGAAGAGCTGCTCGGCGAGCGGGCTGCGGCAGATGTTGCCGAGGCAGACGAACAGGACGCGGATCGGGCGGTCGGGCATAGGTCCGGCGGAGCATGGCGGCGTGGACGTGCAAGATCGGGCCTGCATCGGACGCGCCGTGCCCGCTGCGAGGCCGTGCCCGCAGCGAAGCCGCGCACTGGTCACCGGGCGGAGGCGGCGTGTACACAGGGCGGCGCGACCTCCCGCGCCCGTCCGGCCCGCCGGTCCCGCTTCACGGGACACGGCGAGCCGCGCACATTTTTCCTGCACGGGAGGCGCGGGTCCGCTCCGCCGGCTCAGCGCCTCCCCCACCCATCTGCCTGGCAGACCCCATGAAGACTCTTCCCCTCGCCGCGCTCGTGCTCCTCGCCCCGGCGTTCTCCGCCTGCGACTCGGGCGACGACCCGGCCCCGGCTCAGGTCACCATCACGGCCGCCGTCGTCGCCGACGCGCAGCTCACGACGCTCGAAGCCGCCGTGGTCCAGGCCGGCCTCGCAGACGACCTCGCCGGGACCGGCCCCTTCACCGTCTTCGCGCCGACCGACGCCGCCTTCGCGACGCTCCTCACGCAGCTCAACGTGACGCCGGCGCAGCTCCTCGCCCGCGCCGACCTCGCGGCGATCCTGACCGCGCACGTCGTCTCCGGCGAGCGCCTCGCGGCCAGCCTCGCGGTGGGCCAGACGCTGACGACGCTCGAAGGCGAGCGCCTCACCGTCGTCGCCGTCGGGGCGGGCCTCGGGCTCGACACCGAGGACGCCGGCACGGCGGCCAACGCCACCATCACCACGACCGACATCGACGCCTCGAACGGCGTCGTGCACAAGATCAACGCCGTGCTGCTCCCGACGCCCTGACCGGCGCACGGCCGCGCGGCACGCGCCGGCGCGCACCACGGGGCCTTCCGACGCCGGAAGGCCC
>JAYWIE010000605.1:0-1970 GCA_043789155.1 Rubricoccaceae bacterium
GCTCGCCCTCGACCGCCATCGTCTCCTGGACCGCCGCGGCGTCCGGCCTGCGCAGCAGCGCCTTGGTGAGGCGGACGGCCTCGGGCGGCTTCGCCGCGAGCGTCTGTGCCCGCTCGAGCGCGCGCGCCGTCGGGTCGTCGCAGACCTCGTTGACGAGCCCGGCCTGAAGGGCATCCTGCGCCGAGAACGCCTCGCCGAAGAGGAGCCACCCGGCCGCGCGCATCGGCCCGGCGGCGCGCGGCAGCAGCAGGCTCGACGCCGCCTCGGGCACGAGCCCGAGGTCCACGAACGGCATCTTGAAGCGCGCGTCCGGGCTCGCGTAGGCGAGGTCGCAGTGGAGCAGGATCGTCGTCCCGATGCCGACGGCCGGGCCGGCGACGGCCGCGACGAGCGGCTTCGGGAATGCGGACGCCGCGGCGAGAAAGCGGAAGACCGGGCTCTCGGGGCCCGTCGGCGGGTCCATGAGGAAGTCGCCGAGGTCGTTGCCGGCCGTGAAGACGCCGCCCGAGCCCGAGAGGACGACGGCGCGGACCGTGCGGTCCTCGCGGGCCTGCTCGAGCGCGTCGGCGAGGCCGGCGTACATGGCGCGCGTGATGGCGTTCTTCTTGGCCGGCCGCGCGAGCGCGAGGTGCAGCACCGCGCCGTCGCGGCGGATGTCGAGGTCGTCCATGGGGTCGCGGCGGGGTGGGGGAGCGCCAAGGTACCGGGCCCGCCGACCTGTCGTGGCACGCCGTGGCCTTCCCGCCGCCGCCCCTGCGTAGGGCCACAGCACGCTGTGGCCTTCCGGTCGCCACGCTCGGCAGGGCCACAGCATGCTGTGGCCCTACGGCAATCGTGCAGGACGTCGCCGGTCGCAGGACGTCGCCGGTCGCAGGACGTCGCCGGTCGCGGGACGTCGCCGGTCGCGGGACGTCGCCCGGCCCGTATCTTGGCCCGACCCTGACCCACGACCGCCATGTCCGTCGCCCTCGCCGCCCCGCGCACCGTCGCCCTGGACCGCCTCCGGTCCCCGGACCTCCCGCTCGCCCTCCAGGTCGTCGCCGTCGTCGGCGCGGCCGCCGTCACGGCGCTGCTCGCGCAGGCCGAGCTCAAGATCTACCTCTGGCAGGTCCCGCTGACGCTTCAGACCGTAGCCGTCTACGGCACGGGGCTCGTGCTCGGCCGCCGCAACGGCTTTCTCGCGATGGGCCTGTACCTGCTCGCCGGGCTCGCGCTGCCCGTGTTCGCCGGCGGCGCGGCCGGCATGGAGCACCTCCTCGGCGCGACCGGCGGCTACCTGCTCGCGTTCCCGCTCGTGGCGCTCGTCGCCGGGGCGCTCACCGAGCGCACGCGGACCCTCGGGCAGTCCGCGCTCGCGCTGCTCGCCGGCTCGCTCGTGCTGTTCTCGTGCGGCGTCGCCGTGCTCCACGCCGTCTCCGGCGACCTGACGTGGCTGCAGGCGCTCGACATGGGCTGGGCGCGCTTTATCCCGTGGGACCTCGCCAAGATCGCGGCCGTCTCCGGAGCCTACGCCTTCGGCCGCCGCGCCTGACGCGGGCCGCTCCTGCCCGGTTCGTGCGAAACGTCCGCCTCCCGGGGTGGACGTTTCGCGTGTCGCACGTCCGCGTTCTGTTACCCGCCGCATACCGCCGGCGGCCCCTGTAACGTCCTCCCCGTCCACACAGCCCCCCGCCCCGATGCGCCGCCTCCTGCTCCTCTCGCTCGCCCTCCTCGCCCTGCCCGCCTGCGACTCGCAGCAGTACAACAACGGCTACGACGACGGCTACTACGACGGCCAGGGCACGGGCACGACGACGGCCGGTGCCCGCTTCGTCGACTTCTCGCTCGACGCGACATCCTATACGCTGCTCAACGACCGCACGGCGACCTACCAGAGCGACAACATCGACTCGGGCACGACGCGCACCGCGGTCGAGCGCGCGCTCGCGACGGCCGGTGACGGCGCGCTCGTCATGCTCTACATCGACAAC
>JAYWIE010000606.1:0-1963 GCA_043789155.1 Rubricoccaceae bacterium
CTCGAGAACGCGGCCTCGGTCTCGGGCCTGCTGCTGACGACGCAGACGGTCATCGTGGACATGCCGGAGCCGGAGTCGCCGATGGGCGGCGGCGGCGGCATGGGCGGCATGGGCGGCGGCATGGACTTCTAGGGTCCGCGCCTCTGCGCTCTGCGGGCGGTCTCTCCTCGGAGGGGCCGCCCGCGTGCGTTTAGTCGGTTTTCGCGGGCGGCGCGTACTCGAACCCGAAGTTCCGCGCGTACTCGGCCAACGTCCCGAGGCCCATCGTAGCGCGACGGGCGTCGACGTTGGCCTCGTCCTCGATGGGGTAGAAGCCCATCGCGCCCGTCGCGCTCGTCGCGGGGTCGCGGCGCGCCTGCGAGCCGTAGAGCTGGGGCCGGTCGGTTCGGATACGAATGCGGTCGATGAGCAGCGCCAATTCAGCCGGGTCTGCGTCTCCGGCGTCGACGGCGGCCTGCATGACTGGCAAATACCGCTGCTGCACGGCAAGCGGCGCGTGCTGGACGACGATCCATGCTGAGGTCGCCCCGTCGCGGCCAGCCACGCTGAAGCCGGGCCAGCCGCGCTCGGCGACGACGGCCTCGATGCGGGCGAGGTTCAGCGAGTCGATGGCTACCTGACGCCGCCACGCCGCGGCCATCACGGAGTCGCGAGAAGCCGCCGGAGAGCGCTCGGCCTCGGCCATCATCGCCTGCCGCCCGGCCTGGTCCGTCTCGCGGATCGCGACGAGTTCGGCGCGCAGCGCCGGGTCGAAGTCGCGTCCGTAGCGCGCCGCCATGCCCGATGCGACGGCCGTCTCGAACGCGGCCCACCGCGCCGCGTCGGCCCGGAGCGCCGCGAGGTCGCCGTCGGTCCGGGCGTGCTCGACATTCTCGTAGCCGGCCTCTGCTGCGGCGGTGAGCATGCCGAAGGCGCGGTCGGTGCGGCCGGCGAGCGTCGCCGAGCAGGCGGCATTGTACAGGTCCGTCGGCGTCGGGTCGCCGGCCGCGAACGCAAGCGCGAAGAGCGAGTCCGACGCGGTGTGACGGCCCGCTCCGTACGCCTCCATCGCATCGGCGACGAGCGGCCCGTATGCGGGAGCGCTCTGGGCTCGGACGGGGGCGGCGGACAGGAGCGCCGCGAGCAGCGCGAATCGGGTCAGCGTTGGGAGTGGCGAAAAGGAGTCCGCAATCTAGGCGCAAGGTCGCTCGGTCACGCGACACCGACACGCTCGGCAAAGTCACGCGGGCTCAGTACCGGAATCCCGCGGTACGGGTGGAGCGGCAGCAGGTGCTTCCGGTCGCCGGTCACGATCACGTCAGCGCGTCCGTCGAGCGCGAGCGCGAGGACCGCGTTGTCGTCGGGGTCTGGGCTGTCCGTCACGACTGTCGTCACGGCCGTTCGGGTGCCGCGGCGCGCGAGCAGAGCCACAAGCTGCTCGCGGTCGGCAGCGGAGACATACCGGTCGAACTTGGGCCGTGCGAGACGTGTGCGGAGTTCGCCGAGGAGAGCGTCCGAGACGAGCAGCGCGCCTTCGCCGAAGGCATATGCCACGACGCGGGCCGGGAGGCTCTCCGGCTTGAGCACAGCGCTGATGACGACGTTAGTGTCGATGACGCAGCGCGGGCTACGCATCAGCGTCTTCGCCGAGCAGGTCGGCCAGAGCCTCGTCCGTCAGGCCGCGGTCGCGAGCGCGCTGCGCGATCCCGGCGCTGAGCGTGCGGAACTCGTCGGCGGCCTGCCGCCGGGCCAGCAGGTCCGCGACGAAGGCGTCCGGCGTGACCCCGAGTTCTCGGCTGCGGCGGCGGAGCCAGCGGGACGCATCGTCGGGGAGCGAGAGCGAGAGCGTCGACATGGTGGCTGAGAGCGCGTGGTCACACAAACGTACGCCCGGACGGAGGAGTACGGCGACCTGCTCGAGATGGGCGTCGTGGACCCGACCAAGGTCACGCGGACCGCGCTCGAGAACGCGGCCTCGGTCTCG
>JAYWIE010000607.1:0-1952 GCA_043789155.1 Rubricoccaceae bacterium
CCCTACACGACGCTTTCCGATCTGGCGAGCGAGACGTGGGCGGGGCGCATCGTGCCGTCGTCCTTCATGCGCCCGAGCCGCCACGCGACGAGCTGCGCCTTGGTGATGTCGGCGAGCATGTCGGCGATGGTGTTCTGGACGAGCTGGAAGCCGGCGATGGGCCGGCCGAACTGCTCGCGCGAGGTCGTGTGCTGGAGCGCGGCGTCGTAGCACGCCATCGCGGCCCCGAGCACGCCGCACGCGATGCCGAAGCGCGCCTGTGTGAGGCACGACAGCGGCCCCTTGAGGCCCTTCACGTTCGGCAGCATGTTGGACGCCGGGATGCGGACGCCGTCGAGCACGATCTCGGACGTGACCGCGGCGCGGAGGCTCCACTTGTCGCCGATCCTGGGCGCGGAGAAGCCCGGCCGGTCCGTCTCGACGAGGTAGCCGCGCACGTCGCCCGCGTCGTCCTTCGCCCAGATCAGGGCGACGTCGGCGATGGAGGCGTTCGTGGACCAGCGCTTGTGGCCCGTGAGCACGACCTCGTCGCCCTCCGTGCGGGCGCGCGTCGTCATCGCGCCGGGGTCCGAGCCGACGTTGGGCTCGGTGAGCGCGAAGCAGCCGATGGCCTCGGCCGTCGCGAGCCGCGGCAGCCAGTGCCGCTTCTGCGCCTCGGAGCCGTACTGGAAGATGGGGTACATCACGAGCGAGCCCATGACCGAGCAGAACGAGCGCAGGCCGGAGTCGGCGCGCTCGACCTCCTGCATCGCGAGGCCGTAGGCGACGCTGGACATCCCGCGGCCGCCGTACTCGGCCGGGATCGTCGGGCCGACGGCTCCGGCGCGCGCGAGCGCGCGCGCGGCCTCGACCGGGAAGACGAGCGCCTGCGCGTGCTGCTCGATGACCGGCAGCACCTCGCGGTCCACGACGTCGCGGATCTCCTGCCGAAACGCCTTCTCCTCGTCCGTGAGGAGGTCGTCGACGCGGTAGAAGTCGAGCGCGGTGAAGGCGGCCGGGTCGTAGTGGCCGTTCGTGACGCCGTGCGGCGTCGTCCCGAGCGGCAGGTACGCCGCCGGGTCGCCCGACTGCGCGGACGGGTCGAACACCGCAGGTGTCGGCGCAGCCCAGGGGACGGTGCGGAGCGCGGGCGCGCCATCGCCCGAGGCAAGGCCCGAGGCGAGGGCGTCAGCGAGGCCGTCGGCAGGGCCGCTGACGGCGTCGGTGGCGGCGTGCGGGTCGAGCGTGGTCGGGGAGTCCATCGGGCGCGCGGTATGTTCGGGAGTGACCGGCCGGCACGGGCCTGCGGCCGGGATCGGGAAAGCTACCCCCTCGCCACCCGCCCCGACCGCCCATGTTCCGCGCCCTCGCCCTCGGCACCGCCGCCGCGCTCGTTTTTCTCGCCCCGGCCGCCGCCGCGCAGGCGTCGCCGCCGCGCTTCGGCATCGGCTTCGACGCCGTCGGCGCGCTCCCCGGGCAGGACCTGCTGCCCGAGGGCCTCGCGCTCGGCCTGCGCGGGCGCGTCGCGCTCCCGGTCAACGCGGACCTCTCGGTCGCGGCGGACCTCGGCGTGCTCGCCAACGTCTTCAACGGCACGGCCGGCGCGCGCTACACGCTCAACCCGCAGGCGTCGGTGATCGTGACGCTGCCGAGCCGCGGCAACCTGCGCTACGTGCTCGGCGGCTTCGGCGGCTTCGTGCCGCTCGAGGGCAGCGGCGGCGGCCCGACGCTGCACCTCGGCGTCGGCACGGCGATCCCGCTGCGCGACACGAGCCTCTACGCCGAGCTCGACCCGAGCCTGATCGTCGGCCGCGACGAGACGACGGTGGCCCTCGCGGCCCGCGTCGGCGTCATTTTCTGATGCCCGGGCGGATCGGCCCGTGTCACGCGACCGGTCGGTGTGCGCATCACGCGACCGGTCGGTGTGCGCGTCACGCGACCGGTCGGTGTGCGCATCACGCGACCGGCCGGTG
>JAYWIE010000608.1:0-1951 GCA_043789155.1 Rubricoccaceae bacterium
CTCCGCGACGAGGCCGTACAGCGGGGACGCGTCGTCGCCGCGGAACATCGTGAGCTGCGCCGGCCGCCCGACGACGTCCGCGAAGGCGATGGCGGGGTCGTTCGAGACGAGGTCGATCTCGAAGCGGTAGAGCGCGGACATGGCCTCCTCGCCCTCGAAGCGGACGACGCGGAAGGTCTCGGGCGGCAGCGTGCCGGCCGAGAACTCGTGGCGCGCGACGCGGTGGTTGATGGGCATGGGGACTCGGTAGGAATGAGCGCCGTCCGGTCCGGCACTGCTCGGGCTCCCGGAAGCTGTTCGCGAGGGGCCGGCCCTCAGGTCCGGGCACCTCCCCGAGGGGCAACGGACAACAGCCCCCCCGCGGGGGGCAATCCGCGTCAGCGGATGGGGGGCGGTTGGCTGGATGCCGGCGAAACCGCCCCCCCGCCCGACGGGCGGCCCCCCGCGGGGGGGCGGTTGAGCCACCGTCGCCGGACGGTTTCTCAGTCGGTGATGGTGCTAGCGGACTCAGCGTCGAGTGCCTCGGCGTCGAGTGTCCCGTCGTTTGACATCTCGGGACCGAGCGTCTCGGCGTCGGGTGCCGCCTCGTGATGCGTCTCGTCGGCTGGGACCTCCGATGTGGGTTCCTCGTCGGCGGAGAGGTCGGGGAGCGGATCGCCGGGCTCGGCGAAGGTGTACGTGAACGCGCCCTCGGCGTCGATGCCGAGCACGAGCGCGGCCGGCAGGCGCTCCTCGGCCAGGCGCGCGAGCAGCGCCCGGCTCGCGGCCGGCAGGACGGTCCGGTCGATGATGGCGTCGATGTTGCGCGCGCCGGCGTCGACGGTCGTGCAGCGGTCCGCGATGCGCGTCACGACGGTCTCGGGGTAGACGAAGCGGATGCCGTGGGCTTCGCGCAGGCGGCGGTCCACCTTGTCCAGCTTGAGCCGCGCGATGGCCGCCATCGCGTCGCGGTCCAGGCTCAGGAACGGGACGACGTTCATGCGCCCGAGCAGCGCCGGCTGGAAGTGGTGCGCGAGCGGCTCGTGGATGAGCGCGCGCAGCGTGTCCAGGCTCGGCGGCTCCTCGGCCATCGACGCCTGCTGGACGAGGTCGCTCCCGACGTTCGACGTGCACAGGATGACCGTGTTCGAGAAGTCGACCTCGCGGCCCTCGCCGTCGCGGAGGATGCCGCGGTCGAAAACCTGGTAGAACATCTCCATGACGTCGATGTGCGCCTTCTCGACCTCGTCCAGGAGGACGACCGAGTACGGCCGCTGGCGGACGGCCTCGGTGAGCACGCCGCCCTCGCCGTAGCCGACGTAGCCGGGCGGCGCGCCCTTGAGCTGGCTCGTCGTGTGGCTCTCCTGGTACTCGGACATGTTGATGGACACCAGGAAGCGCTCGCCTCCGAACAGGAGCTCCGCGAGCGCGCGCGCCGTCTCGGTCTTGCCGACGCCGCTCGGCCCGGCGAGCAGGAACACGCCGATGGGGGCGTCCTTCTTGCGCATCCCGGCCTTGGCCGTGCGGAGCGCGTCCGCGATCTCGACGAGCGCCTCGCGCTGGCCGCGGATGCGCTCGGTGAGGCGGTCCTCGAGCTCGAGCAGCATCTGCGCCTCGTCCTTGACCATGTCGCCGATGGGGATGCCCGTCCAGTCCGCGATGACCTCGGCCACGACGCGCTCGCCGACCTCGGCGTGGACGAGCGGCGCGCCGTCGGCCTGGAGCGCGCCGAGGCGGGCGTGGAGATCGCGGATGCTGCCCGAGGCATCGGCACCGTCGCCGCCGGGGTTGCCCGCGGCGTCGCCGCCCGCGGCGGCGTCCTGGCGGGCGGCGTCGAGCGCGCGCGCGGCGGTCTGCTCCTTCCGCCAGCGCCCATCGAGCGCGTCGCGGCTCGCCGCGAGGCGCTCGCGCTCGGCCTCGAGCGCGGGCAGGCCGCCGTCGTCGTCGCGCAGGCCCGCGGAGACGTCGCGGC
>JAYWIE010000609.1:0-6818 GCA_043789155.1 Rubricoccaceae bacterium
GCGAAGAGTCCTTCGGGCACCGATCCAGCGGTCGATCCGCAGCCCAGCCCAAGACAGGTCGAGACCACAGTCTTCCGGGAGTTGGCTCGTTCCGAGTAGCACGACGCGGGGAGGCACGGGTGCCTGCGGTCCACGCAGTTCGAGCAGATCCAAAGGCAAGCCGTCGATGAACAGCTCCCCGTATGCCCGTGCGTCGTGCGGTTCGCCGTATACCGTGTTCCTCTCTCTGCAGACAAGCTGACACGAAGCACAGTTGTACCGCGGGAGTATCTCGGGCACACAACCGCACGGCGACGACACATCGCCGCCGCAGATGTGGTATGCCGGGCAGCTTGGGCATTCGTGCTCCCAGAATAGGCCAGGAGCGCTAACCGAGGACAAGGCAGATCTGGTCGGCATCGGCGCGGAAGACAGTCCCGACCCGCCCGGCCGCCTCAACTTCTGCAGCGTGCCCCCGAAGCACGCCAAGCGGGATGTGGCCCGTAACGGTACTGACTGACCATCCATCTGCGACCGGAGCAAGGGTGACCCGCCGGTTCAGCAGAGCCGCAGGATCGCTCCGGTAGTCAGACGCGAAGCAGGCGACAGGGACTTGGGGAATTTCAGGCGGCCCGCAGTCGACTCCACCAGATGGCTCGCGCGGAAACTCGTCCGGCGGTTTGGGAGGTTTGGGAGACTTCATGGGTTTAGCGGTGGACGAGGCGAAGGTTCAGTTGCCTGGTGACGCCGTCGTGTCACACGTGCCTTTGTAGATTAGCAGCTCACTTAGTCAGAGGCACCGTTGACCGAACTCACTTGGGAGGGCAAGTACGACGCGCACGGCCGCAAGACGGCCCCCGTCCGCACGGCTCTCCCGTTCCAGACAGTCGAAACGGTCAACGAGGGTGTCGAAGCCCGCCGGAAGACGCTGGACCTCTTCGCTGCCGGCCGGCCGAGCGACTGGCGCAACCGCCTCGTCTGGGGCGACACGCGCTACGTCCTGCCGGCCCTCCTGCCCGAGTTCGCCGGCAAGGTGGACCTGATCTACATCGACCCGCCGTTCGACACCGGGGCAGACTTCTCGTTCTCGACGACCGTCCCCGAGGATGGCGAGGCGTTCACCAAGCAGCCGTCCGTGATCGAGCAGAAGGCCTACCGCGACACGTGGGGCCGCGGGCTGGACAGCTACCTGCAGTGGTTCTACCACACGGCCGTCGTCCTGCGCGAACTGCTCGCGGAGACCGGCTCGATCTACGTCCACCTCGATTGGCACGTCGGCCACTATGCCAAAGCCATTCTAGACGAGGTCTTCGGATACGACAACATGGCAAATGAAATAGTATGGAACTACAAAAGATGGCCAACTCCTGCTCCTTATTTTCAAAAAATGCACGATGTTATTATGGTTTACGACAAGACTATAGGGTCGAGAAAGTTTAATATAGAATATGGAAATAGATCTGAATCGACTGAGAAAAGGTGGAAAGGTAAGAAAATTGTAGCATCTCACGATGAAGGTGGATACAGAAAGCCTTCCGGGAGCACTGAGGAGGAATCCAAAGGCGCTCCACTCGATGATGTCTGGTCGATTCCCATCGTCGCTCCAGTTGCACATGAGCGTGTCGGGTACCCGACGCAGAAGCCCGAGGCGCTGCTGGAGCGCATCGTCCGCGCGTCGTCCAACCCCGGCGACCTGGTGCTGGACTGCTTCGCCGGTTCCGGAACGACGGCAGCCGTGGCCGAGAAGCTCGGGCGGCGCTGGATCACGTCGGACCTCGGCCGTTTCTCGGTGCATACCGCGCGCAAGCGTCTGCTCGGGCTGCCCGGCGTGCGGCCGTTCGTCGTCCAGAACCTCGGCAAGTACGAGCGGCAGGCGTGGCAGGGCGCGCAGTTCGGCGGCGACGAGGCCGCGACCGAGCACGCCGCGGCCGTCCAGACGGCCTACCGGCATTTCCTGCTGCGCCTCTACGGGGCCGAGCCGCTCCAGAACGGCGTCTGGCTGCACGGCGCAAAGGCCGGCCGCCTCGTCCATGTGGGCAGTGTGGATGGCCCCGTCACGCCTGCGGACGTGGCGCAGATGGCCGCCGAGTTCGCGCGGTTGCAGGGCCCGGGCGCGGCCGGCGGCGTCGACGTGCTCGGGTGGGACTTCGCGTTCGAGATCCACGAGGAGGCGAAGCATCAGGCGCAGGCGGCCGGGCTGGACCTGCGCTTTCTCAAGATCCCGCGCGAGGTGATGGAGCGGAAGGCTGTCGACGCCGGCGACGTCCGCTTCTACGAGCTCGGCGCGCTCGGCGTCGAGGCGGCCGTCGAGGGGCGGACCGTGACGATCCGTCTAACCGACTTCGCGATCCCGCAGGACGACATCCCCGAAGAGGTCCGCCGTGGCGTGCGCCACTGGCGGCAGTGGATTGACTACTGGGCCGTGGACTGGGACTATCGCGACGACACGTTTCACAACCAGTGGCAGGCGTACCGCACGAAGGCCGCGCCCGCGCTCCCGCTCGAGACCACGGCGACCGTCGAGACGCCCGGCCGGCGCACGGTCGTGGTGAAGGTCATCGACCTGCTCGGCAACGACACCACGCGCAGCCTGACCGTCGACGTGCCGTGAGTGAGATCCTGTACACGAAGGGGCAGACCGCCCGCGTCGCCGAGCCGGCCGCCGGCCGGCCGCATGGCCGGGACCTTGCCCCGGCCTTCCGCCTCTACGTCGACGAGGTCGGCGACCCCGCCTTCCGCAACTGCGACCGTCTGCCGCGCCGTTTCCTCAGCCTCACCGGCGTCGCGCTCCGCCTGGATGATGCGGCAGAAACCGTCGCGCCCGAGCTGGACCGCATCAAGCGACTCCACTTCGGCGCACACCCCGACGACGGGCCGATGGTCCTGCATCGGCGCGAGATCCTAGACCGCAGCGGTCCTTACAATGTGCTGCTCAAACCCGACCGGGCGGCCGCGTTCGATGCGGACCTGCTCGGCGCGTTAGAGCGCTGGCCGTTTACCGTGTTCACAGCTGTCCTCGATAAGCTCACCTTTCGAGAGCGCCACCCGGATGCGCAGACGAGGCCTGAGGCCTACGCACACGTTCTCGGCGCGCTTGTCCGGTGCTACACGTCGTGGCTCGCCGAGCAGGGCGAGCGCGGAGACGTGATGGGCGAGGCGCGCGGCGGCAAGGACGACCTGCGGCTCAAGGACGCCTACGTGCGTCTCATGGAGGACGGAGAGGCCGGCGACAACCAGTCTTGTCTGGCGAGTCGCCAGCTCAAGCTGAAAAACAAGTCCGTCGGTGTGCCGGGGCTTCAGCTCGCGGACCTACTCGCCCACCCAAGCTCCGGCGCGCTCCAGGCACACAATGGCTTCGGAACGCGTCCCGCCGACTTCGGCGGCCAGGTCGTGGACCTTCTCGACCTTCACAAGTATGCTCGCCTGCGCGATGGCAAGGTCGAGAACATGGGTCTGCTCTGGATTCCCGATCCGCCGGCCTGACCAGACCGGTATGAAAGAGAAAAGGCCCCCGCGGTGCGGGAGCCCTTTTCCGACGCCAGCTGGCATCCACCTCCGGTGCTGCCGGATTGCCTGTAATATCGCCCAGCGCGGTCGAAGTTTCAATCTTCAGCTGGCGTTATTCCCTGTGAGCCGCCTCTAAAGCCGTTCTGAGGCCGTTTTGAGGCAGAGATCACACACACCTCACCTGCTCTCCACGTATGGCGAAGCGCCCGACGCCCCCGATGGGCCAGCTTAACCTGATGGCCCCCGTCTTAAGCACGGCCCCGTGCGTGCCCGCCATCCGCGAGGCCGTCGCCGCGTGGCGCGTGGCCGGCTACGCCGGTACGACGGCCACGACGCGCACGCTGCTCGACCACTGGTTCGAGACCGAGCACCGCCTCCCGTCCGGCGGCCGGTTCCGCTTCCACGACGCGCAGCGCGAGGCCGTCGAGACGCTCGTGTGGCTGTACGAGGTCGCGGGCGTCCGCCGCCAGAAGAGCCTGCTGGAGCGCTTCACGACACGCAAGGACCTCCGCCTGCTCCAGCACGACGCCTTCCCGCGCTACGCGCTCAAGATGGCGACCGGCTCGGGCAAGACGATGGTGCTCGCGCTGACCTACGCCTGGCAGTTCTTCAACGCCGCTGCGGAAGGCCGCGCCGACTTCGCGACGACGGCCCTCCTCATTGCACCCAACGTGATCGTCTTCGAGCGGCTGCGGACTGACTTCGAGCACGGGCGCGTCTTCCGCTGGGCCCCCATCGTCCCGCCCGCCCTGCGGACGTACTGGGACGTCGAGTTCTACGTCCGCCGCGACGCCGAGCGGACCCACGCCGTCGGCGCGTTCTACCTCACCAACGTCCAGCAGCTGTACCCGGCCGAGGCTGCGCCGGCCGAGCCCGACCCGATGGCGGCCATGATGGGGCCGAAGCCGACCGGCGCGCTCGCCGAGCCCGAGCCGTTTGCCGCACGCGTCGCCCGGCGCAGCGGCCCGGTTCTCGTGATGAACGACGAGGCGCACCACACGCACGACGAGGACAGCGCCTGGAACGAGGCCATCCGCGCGCTCCACGCCGCGCTCGCGCCCGGCCCGGCGGCTCCCGGAGACGAGTGCGGCGTAATCCAGCTCGACGTCTCGGCGACGCCGCGCCACAGCAAGGGCACGCTCTTCACGTGGACCGTCTACGACTACCCGCTCAAGCAGGCCATCATCGACGGCGTCGTGAAGCGCCCCGTCAAGGGCCTCGTGAGCGGCATCCAGGAGCAGCCGTCGGACCTGGCGAGCGTCCGCTACCGGGCGCACCTCACAGCCGGCGTCGAGCGGTGGAAGGAGTACCGGGCCGCCCTCGCGAAGACCGACCGCAAGCCGGTCCTCTTCGTCATGCTCAACGTGACCAAAGACGCAGACGAGGTGGCGGACTACCTCCGGCAGGCGTACCCGGCCGAGTTCGGCGGCGACGGCCTGCTCGTCGTCCACACCAACGGCCAGGGCGAGGTGTCCGTGAAAGACCTCGACGCCGCCCGCCGGGCCGCCCGCGACATCGACGACGGGGCCAGCCCGGTCAACGCCATTGTGAGCGTGCTCATGCTCCGCGAGGGCTGGGACGTCCAGAGTGTGACCGTCGTCGTGGGCCTGCGGCCGTACTCGTCGACGGCCAACATCCTCCCCGAGCAGACCGTCGGGCGCGGCCTCCGGCTCATGTTCCGCGGCGAGACGACGGGGTACCGCGAACGCGTCGACGTGATCGGCAACGCCGCCTTCATGGAGTTCGTCGAGCGCCTCGAAAAGGAGGAGGACCTCGACCTCGAGACGTTCACGCCGGGCAAGGACCCGCTCGTCGTCGAGACGGTCTTCCCCGAGCCCGAGCGCGCCGCGTTCGACATCGCCGTCCCCCAGCTCAGCGCTATCCTGACGCGCAAGCGCTCGTTCGCCGAGGAGATCGTCGGCCTGGACCTGCCGCCGCCGAGCCCGCGCCTGCCCGTCCGCCGTGACAGTCCGGATGCCCGGACGTTCCGCTACGAGGGCCGCGACATCCTCACGCTGGAGCGCGAGTTCGAGCGCGAGTACGCGCTGCCCGAGCCGCAGACGTCGCAGGAGGTCGTGTCGTACTACGCCAAGCTCATCGCGCAGGACCTCAAGCTGCCCTCGCAGTTCGCCAGCCTCGTCCCTCGTGTCCGCGCATGGCTCCTCGCGGCGTTCTTCGAGCCCGTCGACCTGGATACGCCCGAAGGCATCCGTGCCATCGCGCAGCCGCTCGTCGCGCACGTGGTCAAGAAGGAGTTCGCCCGCGCGCTGCGCCCGCTCCTGATCGAGGAGCAGACCCCCGAGGTCATCGGCGATGCACGTCTGCTCTCCGAGACGCCCGGGTACCCGTGGACGCGGCCCACGACGACATCGGACCGGACTGTCTTCAACCTCATCGCGTGCGACAACCAGTTCGAGAAGACATTCGCGGAGTTCCTTCATGCCTGCCCGGAGGTCGCCCGGTTCTCCAAGCTCCCGGAGCGGTTCGGCTTCTCGATCCCGTACACCGACGCCGCCCTCCGGCTTCGCTATTACGAGCCCGACTTCGTGGCGGTCCTGTGCGACGGGACGCACTTCTTGCTCGAAACCAAAGGCCGCGAGGACCTCGACGTGCAGCACAAGGACCGCGCGGCCGAAATCTGGTGCGAGCACGCGTCCACGCTCGCCGGTGTGCCGTGGACGTACAAGAAGGTGCCGCAGGCCGAGTTCGAGCGACTTCGCCCGACCCGGTTCGAGGATCTCCTCTACTTCGGATGACCGTCGCGTACCAGGGCTGGCCCGGAGCCTACTCGGACGCCGCCGCCCGCGCTCGCTTCGGCACCGCCGAGACGCGCGGCTATCCGACGTTCGAGGCGGCCGTCCGCGCGGCGGCGTCGGGCGCGGCACGCGGAGCCGTCATTCCCGTTCGGAATTCGGCCACGGGCGACGTGGCCGGCGCGGCTGAGGCCGTCGCGCTCGGGCTGGCGCTCGGGCTCGTCCGCGAGGCGGACTGCGTGCTGCCCATTCGCCACGCCCTGCTCGCGCGGCCGGGCGTCGCGCTCGCGGACGTCCGGGTCGTGCGGAGCCACCCGCAGGCGCTCGCGCAGACGGCCCGCTGGCTCGCCCGGCACCTCCCGGCCGCCCGCGCCGAGGCGGCCGAGGACACGGCCGGGGCCGCCCGCGACGTCGCTGTCTCAGACGCGCGCGACGTCGCCGCGGTCGCGCATGCCTCGGCCGCGGCCCGCTACGGCCTCGCCGTCCTCGCCGACGGCATCGAGGACGCGCCGGACAACGCGACGACGTTCGCCGTGCTGAGGGTTGAGGGGTTGAGGGGTTGAGGGGTTGAGGGGTTGA
>JAYWIE010000610.1:0-6772 GCA_043789155.1 Rubricoccaceae bacterium
GCCCTTGAGCACGGCGACGGTGGTCGTGTCGGCCGCGCGGACCGTCCCGACCTCGAGCACGTCGAAGCCGCGGCCCTGGAGCAGCGTCCGGGCGCGGCCGGCGAGGCCGGTGACGCCCGTCCCGTTCTGGACGTCGACGGTGATGCGGGCGCGGGCCGCGGCGAGGGCCCGCGCCTGGCCGGACGTGTCCGGCGCGGCCTCCTCGGCACGCTCGGGCGGCGGCTGCGGGGCGAGCGTGCGCGTGGCGAGGCCGACCGCGAGCGCCGCCACGAGCAGGCCGCACACGACGAGCGCGGCCGTCAGGAGTCCGTTCGTCAGAGCCGGTCGGGTCACCTGGTCGCGTCGCGGAAGAAGAGCGGCGAGCCGGCCGTGCCGACGCTGGCGTTGAAGCCCGTCCGCGCGCCGAACGGGTCGCCGGTGCGGCTGCCGTATCCGTTCGCGTAGCCGTAGGGGCTCGCGTACGCACCGTAGGGGCTCTGCTGGACGCTGAGGTGGAGCACGCTGTTGGCCGTCGGGCGGTACGCGATCTCGGCGTTGCGGAGGTATACCTGCGGCGCGGCCTCCTGCCCGAACGCGCCGCCGAGCGCGCCCGACGAGAACAGGTTCTTGGCCACGGCGAGGTCCACGCGGCCCGCGAGGCGCGCCGACGGCTGCCACTGCACGCTCGTCGTGTAGACGCCGAGCCCGAGCGTGCCGGCCCCGCCGGTCGTCGTCGAGAACTCGGCCTGCTGGCTGAAGTGGACCGTCTGCGCGTTGAAGTAGCGGCCGAGGTTCAGGCCGCCGGGCGCGCTCGGCGCGTCGTAGAGGGCGACGCCGGCCGGCCGGGCCGTGGCTCCGCCGCGCATCTGGGCCTGCGCGGGCGCGGCGAACAGGGCGACGAGCAGGACGAGGACGGCCAGACGGCTGGGCGAGACAGACATGAGCGGCTCCGCGGATGGGGGCGGGTAGGATAGGCCGCGAGAGCGCGGCCGTCAATGCAACGCCGCGCGCCCGGCAAAAGGTGCCCGCTCAGCCGCCGAGCGCCGAGACGATGAGCCAGCCGTTGAGCAGCGAGATGGTCGCCACGATGGCTCCCAGCACGAGCGACGTCGCCTTCGCGTTGACGAACGGGCCCATGAGGGCCGGGTTCATCGTAAAGATCAGGAGCGGGACCAGCACGAACGGCAGCTCGAAGCTCAGCGCGACCTGGCTCGCCACGAGCACGGCCGTCGGGTCGAAGCCGACCATGACGATGACGAGGCTCGGCACGAGCGTCACCGAGCGCCGCAGCCAGACGTTGATCTTGAGGTCCAGGAAGCCGTCCATGACGGTCTGCCCGGCCATCGTGGCCACGAACGACGACGACAGGCCGGCCGCGATGAGCGCGATGCCGAAGGCCGGGGCCGCGAAGCCGCCGAAGACGGTGTCCAGCGTGACGTACGCGCCCTCGAGGCCGTCGAAGGCCTTGCCGTAGAGCGACGCGGCCGCCACGAGCAGCATCGCCGCGTTGACGAACATGGCGATGAAGAGCGCGCCGCCCGTGTCCCACGCCTCGAGCAGGACGTGCCGGCGGTGGACGTCGGGCGTGTCGCCCTCGTCGCGCATCATCAGGTTTCGGCGGTCCTGCACGAGCGTCGAGTGGAGGTAGACCGAGTGCGGCATCACGGTCGCGCCGAGGATGCCGATGGCGATGTAGAGCGCGGCCGCGTCCGGCACGCCGGGGATCAGCCCCGCGCCGATCATCGCCGCCGAGGGCCTGGCCAGGATCATCTCGAACAGGAACGCGACGCCGATGACCGCCACGAGGCCCATCACGACGAACTCGGCCACGCGGAAGCCGCGCTCGCTCGCCTCCTTGATGCCGATGAGCGCGAACGAGGCGAGCGCGGCGAGCACGGCCCCGGCCCACAGCGGCAGCCCGAACACGAGGCTGAAGCCGATCGCCGCGCCGATGATCTCGGCCATGTCGGTCGCGATCATCGCGAGCTCGGCCGCGGCCCAGAGCAGGTAGACCAAGGGCCGCGAGAGCCGCTCGCGGCAGAGCTGCGCAACGCCTCGGCCGGTCGCGATGCCGAGCTTGGCCGCGACGATCTGGATGAGGATCGCCATGAGGCTCGCCAGCACGATCACCCACAGCAGGGCCGAGCCGTAGCGCGCGCCGCCCGCGATGTTGGTTGCCCAGTTGCCCGGGTCCATGTACGCGACCGAGATCAGGAAGCCGGGACCGACGAAGCGGAGGAACTCGCGGAAGGTGGTGCGGGGGGGGGCGAGCGTGGCGGAACTGTCCATTACGGGGTCGAGGGAGACGGGTGGCCGGGCGCGCGTGCGACCGGCTTCAGGTTTTTGTCAAGCTAAAACTCCCCGATCCAGCCAAATGTTTAGCCTGGCCGAAATTTAGGTCGCGCCCGGATTGAGCCGGCCGTCTCGGCCAGACAGCAGGCCAGGACCGTCGAACGCTGCGAGGGCAGTCGTCCCTCGGCACAAACACCACCGTCATCCTGAAATGAGCGAGCCGCAGGCGAGCGCAGGCGAAAGATCTCTGCTGGGCACGACGACTGGACTGCGCGTCGACCCGGTCTGGTTGCTCGGCAGAGATCCTTCGACAGGCTCAGGATGACGGCGTCGGGACGTCCCCTGCTTCGCCGGGCACGTCCTCAGTGGCGCGCGAGGCGCAGCCGCGTCGAGTCCGCGAGGGGCGCGGCGGCGAGGACCTCGAGGCGCGGCTCGGTCTGGAGCGAGAGCGTCACCTTGTCGCCCGGGCGCAGGCCGGCGACGACGCTCGGGTCCGCGATGGGAAAGTCCATGCGCATCGCGTCCATGACGCCCGGGACGGCCTCGTGGTCGAAGGTCGCGGCGGCCCCGTCGAAGACGGTCTTCTCGTAGACGGCGCGGACGTCGACGGTCTCGGGCGCGGGCTCGGGCGTGCAGCCGGCGACGAGCAGGAGTGAGACGAGGAGACGGCGCATGGGATCGGGGTCGGGCGTCGCGGTCGAACGCGAGGCGGGGTGCAGGGATCGCGGGGAACGTCTGAATCAGACCGCTCGGAACGGAGTGCGCCCGCCCCGGCCGGAGCCAGAGCGGGCGCGTCCTGCGGGGCAGGCAACAGGGCGGCGGCGATTACTGGACGGCCGCGAAGTCGCGCCCGGCCGGGTTGATCACATAGCGGAAGGAGTAGTACCGCGCCGGCGTCGTCTCGACGATCGTCGCCTCGGCAGGCGCGTTCTGGTAATAGCTCTGGACCTGGACCTTCGCGTAGCCCTGCCCGTCGGCCGTACGAATGAGGATTGTGCGGCCGGGCGTCGGGAGGATGATGCCACCCTGATTGCTCGGGAACGGGGTGTAGGTGTAAAAGCCGAATGCGTTGGCCGGAGCCGTGCCCTCACAGATCGCGCGCGACGGGCGCGTGCCGCAGGTTTCGGTCCCGTCGGTGCGGAAGGCCGTTCCGGAGGGAACGGCCGTCAGGTCTGCGAACGGAACCGAGACAACGACGGCCTGACCCATGCCCGGCCCGCTCGTGCCGCCGTTGACGATGATGTCGGTCGCTCGGAAGCCGATGTCCCACGCTGTCGACGCCGAGTCCACGTTCGCGACGACGCTGTTGGTGCGGAGCGAATAGAGCTTGTACGGTCCGGACGGCGGCTGCGGCGGGCCGGGTGGCTGCGCCGAGAGGGGCGCGAAGATGTTGGAAGCGGTCCGAACCTGGAGGTTCTGCTGCACGACCGGATCGGCCGAGTCGCAGGCGGAGAGGGTGAGGCCGAGAGCGGCCACGAGGACGAGAATGCGGTTCATCTTGAGATGGGAAAGGAAATTGGGTCACGGAATGCCGGGCGCGAGGCGCGGCGTCCGCGGTCAGAAGGAGAGGTCGAGCGCGGCGTAGACGCGGCGGCCGGCGAGCGTCGGGAGCAGCTCGGGCTGCGTCGTGCCGAAGGCGTTGTCGAGGCCGAGCTGGAGGCGGGCCGTCCGGGCGACGAGCCCGCGGCCCAAGCGGACGTCGCGGCCGAGCGTCGCGTCCCAGATGGCCGTCGCCGGGACGAACTCGTCGGGGCGCGTCGCGACGCCGTTGCCGTCGAGGTCGCGGAGGGCGGTGCGCGAGCGGAGGCGGCCGCGGACGCTCGCGGTCCAGCCGCCGGCCGTGTAGACGGTGCGGACGGTCCCCGTCGCCGCGGCGCGGCCGACGAGGTTGGTGTACTCCGAGAGCGTCACGAGGGCCTCGGTGCCCTGCGCGTCGCGCGAGAAGACGGTCCCGGCACGGATCGCGTCGACGACGTCGAGGTCGCGTGTGCGGAGCAGCTGCACGCCGGCCCCGAGCGTGAGGCCCGCGAGCGGCGCGGCCGTGGCGTCGAACGTCAGGCCCTCCGTCCGGACGCGGTTGACGTTGAGGTAGCTGAAGACCGGCCCGCCGCCGACGAGCTGCGCGACCGGCTGGACGTCGATGAGGTCCGTGACGGCGTTGCGGAAGCCGCCGAGCGTGAGCCGCAGCCCGCGCACGGGCTCGGCCTCGACCTCGGCGTTGAGCGCGACGCTGGACTCGGGGCGGATCGCGCCGAGCGCGGCCGGGTCCACGAACGTCGCCGCGAGACGGCCCTCGGCATCGAGGCGCGCGAGGGCCGCCGCGAGGCGCGTCGCGCCGTAGACGACGTAGCCGCCGGCGGGGTTGGTGAACGAGAGGTAGAGCTGGCGCGGGTCCGGCGCGCGGAAGCCCGAGCCGGCCGAGAGGCGCAGCCGCAGGCGCTCGCTCGGGCGCAGCAGCACGGCCGCCTTGGGCGTGAGGCGGGCCCCGACGGCGGACTGGTCGTCCAGGCGCGCCGAGACGTTGAGCGCGAGCAGGCGGCTCGGCTCCCAGTCGTGCTGGACGTACGTGTAGAGCGTGCTCTGGCGCGGGGCGTCGTCGCCGTAGCGGTTGCCGCCGATGGCGTCGCGCAGGCCGCCGACGCCGACGAGCGTGCGCTGGCTCGCGCTCCACAGCGCCGAGAGGCGGCCCTCGGCCTTGAGGACCGACTGGTCGAAGCGGTCGTCGAACGTGCTCAGGCCCGACGTCTGGTCCACGACGTCGGTGTCGAGGCGGTAGCCCGAGGCGTAGCCCGAGACGTCGGTCGAGAGCGCCACGCCGCGGCCGCCGCCGAGCCCGACGCGCCCGAAGCGGTGCGTGAGCTCGGGGTGGACGCTCCAGTCCGCGCGGCGCTCGGTCTGGTCGATGGGCGACGTGTTGCCGACGGCGTCCGTGAAGCCGTAGCTCTGGTGGAGGCTGCCCGTCGTGGCGCGCGCGCCGAGCGTGAGGCCCGTCCGCTCGCCCAACGCGACGCTCGCCCGGAGGTCCGCCGTGTTCTCGCCGACGGCCGGCGTCGTCGGGCCGAAGAGGGCCGGGTCGAGGTCGTAGCCAGCGGTCGCGTAGCGGTCCAGCGTCAGGCGCAGCCCGAGCGGGCCGCCGCGCCACGTGCCGGCCGTCTCGCCCTCGGCCGTGAACGCGACGGTGCCGAAGGTGCCCGTCCGCGCGCGCAGCCGGGCTCCGGTGCCCGCCGGCGGCCGGGTGACGAGGTTGATGACGCCCGCGAGCGCGTCGGAGCCGTAGAGCGATGACGAGGGGCCGCGGACGATCTCGACGCGGTCCAGCCCGGAGACCGAGAGGCGCCTGAGGTCCAGCACGCCGGCGTCGCGGCCGATGACGGGCTCGCCGTCGATGAGGACGAGCGTGTAGGCCGGGTCGAGGCCCTGCACCTGGACGCCCGCGCCGAAGTCGGCCGTGATCGTGAGGCCCGGGACGTCCGCGAGGAGGTCCGTCAGGCGCAGCCGCCCGTCCGTCTCGGCGTCGCGCGCGTCGACGACGGTCGTCGGGACCGGGACGTCCTCGAGGAAGGCCGTGCTCCGCGTGGCCGTGACGACGACGCGGCCGAGGTTCCGGGCCGTCGTGTCTGCCGGCGCAGTCCGGGCGGGCGCAGTCCGGGCGGGCGCGGCCCGGGCGGGCGCGGTCTGGACCGGCGTGGTCTGGGCCGCTGACGTCGGGACCGTGAGGCCAGCCGCTGCGAAGCCGGCGAGAGCGGCGAGCAGCCGGGCGCGGGAACTGAGCATCAGCAGGCAGTTATCTGGATTAGATCTACGTTAAGCCGTTCGGCCGCGGTTCCGGGAGGCTCAGCGCCTCTTCCCGCTCTCTTCGAACGTGTCTCCGCCCGGAGCGCGGGCGGCTGCCGGAGCAACGCTGCCGTGGCGGCGTGCGTCCCCATGTGCGTGCGCGCAGTCGTGGATCCACACAACCTTCGCCCCTCTGCGACGGCGCATTCACGGCACCGTTTGGGCCGCTCGGTAGCTTCACACCTTTCGTTCCCCGCGCCGACGGCAGGCGCAGCCCACCCTCCCGCCCGAGATGGAAACCACCCCGACCGGCAGCACCGGCAGCGTCACCGGCAGCGTCCTTCAGGTCATCGGCCCCGTCGTCGACTGCGAGTTCCCCTCGGGGGCCGTGCCCGACATCTTCGACGCGCTCGAGATCGCCCGCCCCGGCGACACGGCGCTCGTGCTCGAGGTCCAGCAGCACCTCGGCGAGAACCGGGTCCGCACGATCTCGATGGACTCGACCGACGGCCTCCAGCGCGGCACGGACGTCGTGGGCACGGGCCGGACGATCCAGATGCCGGTCGGCGAGAACGTCCGCGGCCGCCTCTTCAACGTCGTCGGGCAGGCCATCGACGGCCTCAAGGCCCCGGACGTGACCGAGTACCGCTCGATCCACGCCGAGCCGCCGCCCTACGACCAGCTCGCGACGAGCGTCGAGGTGCTCGAGACCGGCATCAAGGTCATC